>CAZVLI010000523.1:0-3601 GCA_964627965.1 uncultured Rhodospirillales bacterium | reverse complement strand
GAATGTCCCGCGCTAGCGCCGTGCCACGACCTTCGGCATCCGCCCGGCGATCTCCAGCAGCAGCTTGCGTCGGACGGCTTCGGCAAAGCTGCGGCGGTCGTCGGCGGTGACGACGAAGGCGCCGGGGCCGCCGATGATGAAGTCGCGGAAGGCGCCTTCCAGGTCGTAGTCCACCGGGCGGCCGGACTCGCACTCGCGGCACAGGATCGCCAGGCCGTTGATCGTGATGCCCGCTGCCAGGGCGTTGGCGCGCGCGAGCGGGACCGGGATGCCACCGAAGGTGTAGGCGCTGTCGCCGGAGAAATCGATCACCTGGCGTTCGCCTTCCAGCTCGTTGCCGGCGATCAGCGCGTGGCCGGCGGCAATGGCGCTGCCGATCGCGTTGCCGCCACCGGCCCGTCGCGGCGCGACCAGCAGCTGGGCGATGAACGCCTCTGCCGCGGGCTTGCCGTCGATCACGGTCCAGGGCACGACGACGTCCTGCCAGTTCTCGTCGCCCCATTCGACGTAGGTGACGGCGATGCGGCCGCGATAGCCGTTGGCGATGGCGCCGAGCACGTCCGGGTGGGTCAGGGCCTCGGCGTAGTTCTGCCGCTGGAACTGAATCTCGCCGTCATCGATGGATCGTGACGCGTCGGCCAGCAGCACCAGTTCCAAGTCGACCCACTCAGCGGCCGCCGCCGGTAGGGCCAGCGCGAGCCAGGTCAGCGTCGCGAGCACCATCCGCATGTCGCATCCCCCTCATGTCCGTGCCTTCGATTGAAGCCGGTTGGCGGGTGCCGGACAAGCGCGCCGGTATAGAATGGCGCCAGCAAATCGGAGAACGACACATGGACAAGATCGGCACCTACGGTGTCTGGTACCCCACCTCGAAGCTCGACGCGCCGGCGCTGGCGGCGTTCGCGCAGCGGCTCGAGCAACTCGGCTATTCGGCGCTGTGGTACCCGGAGTCGGTCGGCTGGGAGTCGATGAGCCAGGCCGCGTTCCTGCTCTGCAACACGTCGAAGCTGCTGGTCGGCAGTTCCATCGCCAACATCTATGCCCGCGACGCCATGGCCTCGCGCCAGGCGCAGGCGACGCTCGCCGCGATCTCCAACGACCGCTTCATCATGGGCCTGGGTGTCAGCCACGTGCCGCTGGTCGAAACCATGCGCGGCCACAACTACGGCAAGCCGGTCGCGACCATGCGCGCCTACCTGGCGGCGATGCGCGGCGACGGTGCGCCGTTGTCGGACCCGGCGCGGACCACCGTGATCGCCGCGCTAGGGCCGAAGATGCTGGAACTGTCGCGAGACATGACGCGCGGCGCCATTCCCTACAACGTCACGCCGGAACACACCGCCCAGGCCCGCGAGATCCTCGGGCCATCGCCGTGGCTGTGTGTGGAGCAGAAGGTCTGCCTTGAGAGCGACCCCGCGACCGCGCGGGCGCTGGCCGCGAAGGAACTGGCGCGCTACATGCCGCTGCCCAACTATCGCAACAACTGGCTGCGCCAGGGCTTCAGCGAGGACGAGCTGGAGGGGCAGGGTTCCGACCGGTTCCTCGACGCGATGGTCGTCTGGGGCGACGAGAAGGCGATCCATGCGCGATTGCAAGCGCACCTCGACGCCGGCGCCGACCACGTCTGCCTGCAACCGGTCCACGCCGACGGCGACGCGGGGGCGCTCGACCGAACCGTGGCTGCGCTATCTCCGGGCTAATTTAGCATTCCGGGTTGCGCATGTTCCATATTTGTTCCAGAATTGCCGTAACAACAGGTCCAGCCGCCACGCGGCGGCAATGGCCGAGGGGGTACGGCACTCATGCAACAAACCCGCACACCAATCCTGGGGCTCGCGCTGCTCGTCACGCTCGGCGCGTGCTCCAAGCCGGAGTACATGTCGCCGGAGGTAACCGAGGCGGAACTGCAACTGGTGGCCCTGCCGCGCAGCGTCAACCTTGAGAAGGTCGAGCGTGATCGGGTGGCCGAGGCGCAGATTGTTTCCGATGCAGAGGCACGATTGCGACCGGCGATCCGGGACCTCTGCCTGACGGTTTCCGGCGAGACATGCGACTTCGAGATCGAGCTCGAGAATGACGACGACACGCCCAATGCGTACGCCAGCGGCGAGCGGCAGATCGTCATCACCACCGGGATGCTGCAGTACCTGGAGACAGAGGACGAGGTCGCCTTCGTGCTGGCGCATGAGATCGGCCACCACATGGCCAACCACATCGAGGAGGGGCGACGGAACACCGCCGTAGGCGCCTTGATCGTCGGCGCGTTGCTGGGCGCGCTGGCCGCGGCGGGGTCGCGCGACAGCTATAACCGCTCCGCCAACGTCGCTCAGGCGACGCAGCTCGGCATGCAGGTCGGCGCGGTCGGCGGTCGCTTGTCCTACTCCAAGGCGCAGGAACGCGAGGCCGACTATCTCGGCATCTATGCCATCGAGCTGGCCGGCTACGACACCAAGGCGGCGGCCCGGGTGATGGACCGGTTCACGCAGATCAATCCACGCTCGGCCCGGCCGACTAGCTTCTTCGGCACGCACCCCAGCTCGATCGAACGCGAGGCGCGGGCGCTCAGCGTCAAGCGTGAGATCGAGGCCAAGCGCGCGGCCGGCGCACCGATCCTGCCGAACCGCGTGCCCGAGGACGGCTAACGCCTGTTGTCGCTCGTCGCTGCCGCCGAGCGTGGTCCCGGCTCGCCACCGATGCATCCAAACCCGCCCACCGTCGCGAAAAGGGGATATCTGGCGTCGAACGCCGACCCACGGTGATCGACGCGCCGATAACCCTTTGGGGGGACCGATGCGAACCAACCTTCTTGCCTTGTGTGTGGGTGTCGGTCTGCTGTCGCCGCTTGGCGGCGCGCAGGCGACCATCGTCAACGGCGGCTTCGAAACGGGCGACTTCTCCGGCTGGACGGTCGGCCTGATCGACCTGTTGCCGGCCGACGGCATCGACGGCGCTTTCGGCGTCGGCCTGGATGGCGACGTCATTCCGAACGTGACGTCGACGACCTTCGGCACCGCCAATGTCAACGTGCGCAGCGGCCGTTTCGCCGCCTATGCCGCGGTCGGCGCCGGCCGTGAACAGGCGCTGTCGCTCAGCCAGAGCGTCAACCTCGACGCCGGCAGCTACACCGCTGGTTTCTTCATCGGCAACGACTCTGACGCCGGCTTCGGTGTGATCCAGGCGCTGATCGACGACTTGCTGGCGATCTTTGTCGATGGCGTGGGGGTCGTCATCAACGATGGCATTGCCGGCAATGTCGTTTCGCCCGGCGCCGATCCGGAAGACCTGGACCGCTTCGCCGGTGACTTCGTTCTCGCCAGCGGCGGCGCGCACACTGTCGAGTATCGCGTCTCGGGCAGCGCCTCCGCGCTCGCCGGCATTTCCGTCGACGATTTCTTCGTGGTCGGACAGGGCTTGCCAGATCCAGTACCGGCCCCGGGCGCGGACGTCGACGTGCCGGAACCGGCGATGACGACGCTGCTCGGTTGCGCGCTGGTCGGTGTCGGGCTCGCCCGGCGTCGGTGGCGGCGGCGGCGCTAGGCCAATCCCATCTGCCGCAGCATCGCCTGTGCCAGCGGGCTTTGCGGGTCGGCGATGGAGGCGG
>CAZVLI010000522.1:0-3602 GCA_964627965.1 uncultured Rhodospirillales bacterium | reverse complement strand
GGCGCCGATGATGTCCAGCGCGCAGGTCTCCGACGTCACGATGTTGGCGCCGTCGAGCTCACCCAGCACCAGCGGCCGCACGCCCACGGGATCGCGCACCCCCACGATGCCTTCCTTGGACATGGCGACCAGGCTGTAGGCGCCCTCGACCCGGCCCATCGCGTCGACGATCCGATCGATCAGCCGTTCCTGCAGGCTGGTCGCGATCAGGTGGATCAGGATCTCGGTGTCCATGGTGGACTGGAAGATGCAGCCGCGGCGCACCAGGTCGCGACGCATGGTCTTCGCGTTCGTCAGGTTGCCGTTGTGGCAGATCGCGAAGCCACCGTCGGCCAGCTCGGCGTAGAGCGGCTGGACGTTGCGCAGCACGGTGGCGCCCTGCGTGGAATAGCGGTTGTGGCCGATGGCGGCGTGGCCCTTCAGTCGGCTGATCACCGCTTCGTTGTTGAAGTTGTCGCCGACCTGGCCCAGCGCGCGGTGCGAATGGAACATGCGGCCGTCATGCGCGACGATGCCGCAACTTTCCTGGCCGCGGTGTTGCAGCGCGTGCAGCCCCAGCGCGGTGTGCGCGGCGGCTTCCTCGGCGCCCCAGATGCCGAACACGCCGCACTCCTCGTGCAGCTTGTCGTCGTCGAAAGGATGGCCGGGTTGGGAGACCTGGGGCGCGGTCATTGCGATTCCTTCGAAGTGCCGAGCAGGCGGTCGAGCTGCCGACGATCCTCGGGCTTATAGCCAGTTTCGTCGCCCGAGTCAGGCGGCAGGAGGTCGCGCAGCACGCGGGTCCGTTCCTCCAGCTCGGTTGGCGGCCGGTCGCCGGTCACCGGCGCCAGCCGGGCGGCCATGTCCGGCGGCGCCAGCCGGAGCAGCAGCGCCGCGCCGTATTCCATCGCCGGCCGGGCCCGGGCCTCCTTCACCCACGTCGGATGCTCCTCCGGCGGGATGAACTGAACCAGAATCAGGTAGGCCAGCGCGATCAGCAGGGCGCCGCGCACCAGCCCGAACAGGAACCCGAGCGAGCGATCGAAGCCGCCGACCTCGCTCGCCTTCACCGCCTTGATGATCAGTCCGAAGATCAGGCTCAGCACGATCATCGCGATCAGGAAGATGATGCCGCCGGCGGCGGCCGACGCGAATCGCTCGTCCGCCAGGTAGGGCTGCAAATAGGGTTGCAGGTAGGGATAGCCCTGGTAGGCGGCCGCGGCCGCGCCGACCAGGGCCAGGATCAGCAGGACTTCCTTGACGAAGCCGCGCCAGAAGGCGACCAGGGCCGACACCAGCAACACCCCGGCGGCGACCAGGTCCAGGACGTTGAACTGCAAATTCTCCATGCGACCGTCTAGCACATGTCGCTGGGGTCGGCACCAGTCCTAGCCGTGCGTGCGGCCACGGGTCTAGCCGGCCTCGACCGAAGCCATCGAAAACCGTTCGACGAGGTCGATCAGGTGCTCGATCTGGTCCAGCCGCAGCGACGATTCCGTGGCTCGGCCGGCCGGCAGGATGGCGCGCGCGAAGCCGAGTTTCGCCGCTTCGCGCAGGCGCGTGTCGCTATGCCCGACCGGCCGGACCCGGCCGGACAGGCTGACCTCGCCGAACACCACCGTGTCCGGCGGCAATGGCCGGTCGGCCTGGCTCGACAGCAGGGCGGCGGCAACCGCCAGGTCCGCGGCCGGTTCCTGCACGCGCAGACCGCCGGCCACGTTGAGATAGATGTCATGGCCGCCGAAGCTGAGCCCGCACCGCGCCTCCAGCACCGCCGCGACCATCGCCAGCCGGTTACTGTCCCAGCCAACGACGGTGCGCCTCGGCGTGCCCAGGCTGGATCGGCCGACCAGCGCCTGGATCTCGACCAGGACCGGGCGCGTACCCTCCACGCCGGCGAAAACGGCCGAGCCGCTGGCTGGGGCCGCATCGCGGTCGGCCAGGAACAGCGAGGACGGGTTGGTGACCTCGACCAGGCCGCCGTCGGTCATCTCGAAGACGCCGATCTCGTCGCCGGGACCGAAACGGTTCTTGATCGCGCGTAGGATGCGGAACTGATGGCCGCGCTCGCCCTCGAAGTACAGGACGGTGTCGACCATGTGCTCCAGCACGCGCGGGCCGGCGATCTGGCCATCCTTGGTGACGTGCCCGACGAGCAGCAGCGCCACGTCGCGGCTCTTGCAGATACGGATCAGCTCGGCGGCCGAGGTGCGCACCTGGGCCACCGTGCCGGGCGCCGAATCCAGCGTGTCGACGAACATGGTCTGGATCGAGTCGATGATCAGGACGCGCGGCGGCTCCGGGCTCTCCAGCGTGGTGACGATGTCGCGCACCGAGGTCGCGGCGGCGAGTTGCACCGGCGCGTCGGCGAGGCCCAGCCGGCGCGCGCGCAGTCGGATCTGCGCCACGGCCTCCTCGCCGGAGATGTAGGCGCAAGCCACGCCGGCGCGCGCCATGTTGGCGGCGGCCTGAAGCAGCAGCGTCGACTTGCCGATGCCGGGATCGCCGCCGATCAGCGAGGCCGAGCCCGGCACCAGGCCGTCGCCGCAGACCCGGTCGAGCTCGCCGATGCCGGTACCGATGCGCGGCGGGTCGATGGCGTCCGGGGCGTCCAGCGCGGCGAAGGCCAGGGCCCGGCTGCGCTTGCCGCCGAGCCCGCGTGGTGTGGCCGCCTGGACCTGCTCCTCGGCCAGCGTGTTCCAGGCGCCGCACGCGTCGCACTTGCCCGACCAGCGGACATGGCTGGCGCCGCAATCCTGACAGACGTAACGGCTGGTGGCGCGGGCCACGCGCTAGCGCCAGGCCGGCTGGATCGGGCCTTCGATCTGGCCGTGCACGAACTGCTCGACCTCCGGTACCCCGCAATTGTCGATCTCGTCGACATGGCCGGCCCAGATGATGCGGCCGCCGTGCAGCATGGCGACGCGGTCGGCGATGGTGCGCGCGCTGCCCATGTCGTGGGTGATGGTCAGGGTCGTCGCGCCCAGTGCCTTGGAGCGCTCCACGATCAGGTCGTCGATGATGTCGCCCATCAGCGGGTCGAGCCCGGTGGTCGGCTCGTCGAAGAAGATGATCTCCGGCTCGGTGGCGATGGCACGGGCCAGGCCGACGCGCTTGCGCATGCCGACGGACAGGCTGGCGGGGTCGGCGTTGGCGATCTGCGGGCCCAGCCCGACCTTCTCCATGTTGGCGAGCGCGATCGGCCGGGCCTCGGCCGGGCTCATGCCCTTGCCGCGCACCAGACCGAAGGCGACGTTCTGCACCACGTTCAAGCTGTCGAACAGCGCGGCGTTCTGGAACAGCATGCCAAGCCGCAGCAGGGTGCGCTCGCGGTCGCGGCCCTTCAGCGGGACCACGTCCTCGCCGTCGATCTCGATACGCCCGCTATCGGGATGCAGCAGGCCGAGAATGCACTTCAGCGTCACCGACTTGCCGGTGCCTGAACCGCCGATGATCGCCAGCGACTCGCCGCGCGCCACTTCCAGATCGACGTGATCGAGGACGAGCCCGGGGCGGGCGCCAATCACGTGCACGCGCAGTGGCGAGATCCCGCGCGCGACTTCGGTCGCGACCTGATCGACGAGCACCTGAAGCAGGATCATGCCGCGGAGCCTTCTGCCGAT
>CAZVLI010000521.1:0-3605 GCA_964627965.1 uncultured Rhodospirillales bacterium | reverse complement strand
CGGCTGCCCAGCCGGTCGACCCGATCCCGCGCCAGCAGCGGGCTCAGCGCCACGACCAGCAGGAACGGCAGCAGGGCCAGGGCCAGCGGCCAGCCGAACCAGACCAGCAGCGCCAGCACCGCGCCCGGCACCAGCACCGCGACCACTGCCGGCGCGACGGTATGGGCGAAGAAGTACTCGACCTTCTCGACGTCCTGCGTCGCCATCGCCACGAGGTCGCCGCTCCGCCGACGCAGCAGGTAGGCGGGTGCCAGCTTGTCGAGCTTCTCGTAGAGGGCGATACGCATCTCGGCCAGCAGCCGGAACGCCATGTCGTGCGCCAGCCAGCTCTCCAGCCAGTGCAGCAGGCCGGCCAGCGGCGCCATCACCGCGAGCAACACGACAAGCCATCCGAACGGCTCGCCGGCGCGAACGGCGGCGACGATCAGCGCGCTGACCGCGCCGACGCCGATGAAGGCCAGCACACGGGCCACGCCGAGCGCCAGCGTCGCGCCCATCTTGCCTTTCCACGGCAGGATCAGGCGGGTGAGGGTGGCGATTGCCTGGCCCCAGCCCATGCCCTCGGCGGCGACGATCTCCGATGCTTGCGGCGCGGCCGCACTGGCCGGTCCTTCGTCGCGGTCGGTTTCCAGCTGCGCCTTCTCTGCCAGGGGCGCCCGGTCGGCCGCTTCGGCGGCCTGGGCCGACATCAGCCGGTGATAGGCGCCACCCGCGCGAAGCAGTACGTCGTGGCTGCCGCTCTCCACCACCTTGCCGCCGTCGAGCACCAGCAGGCGATCGCAGTCGATCACCGACGACAGGCGATGCGCGAAGATCAGCGTCGTCCGCCCGGTCATCAGCCGGTTCAGCGCCTGCTGGATGGTGGCTTCGTTCTCCGCGTCGACCGACGACAGCGCCTCGTCGAGCAGCAGGATCGGTGCGTCGCGCAGCAGAGCGCGGGCGATGGCCAGGCGCTGGCGCTGCCCGCCCGACAGACGCAGGCCGCGTTCGCCGATCACGGTGTCGTAGCCCTGCGGCAGACGCATGATGAACTCGTCTGCGTTGGCGTCGCGCGCCGCCTGGCGCAGTTCATCGAGCGTCGCGTCGGCCTTCCCGAGGCGCAGGTTGTCGGCGACGGTGCCGTAGAACAGGAAGGCGTCCTGCTGCACCACCGCGACCTGCGCCCGCAACCGGTCGAACGAGAGTTGGCGGAGATCGTGGCCGCCGAGCCGGATCGAACCGCCGTCCGGGTCGTGGAAGCGCAGCAGCAGCTTGGCGATGGTCGACTTGCCCGATCCGCTGGCGCCGACGATGCCGACGCGCTCGCCGGCCGCGACGTGGAAGTCGAGCCCGTCATGCGCGCGGCGCGGTGCGCCCGGATAGGCGAAGACCACGCCGTCGAAATCGATGGTCGCAGCCACCTCCGCGTCCGTGGGTAGCGTGTCGTCGCCGTCGGGCAAGGGCGGCTCGGCATCGAGGATGCGGAACACCGCACCGGCGGCCGACTGTCCGACCATGCCCTGGTGCAGCAGCGCGCGCAGGTCACGCAGTGGCCGGAACACCTCAACGCCGAGCATCAGCACGATCAGCAGCACCGCGAGGCTCATGTCGCCTGCTTCGACGCGCCAGGCACCCAGCACCAACGCGGCACCGGCGCCGACCGCGATGCCGACGTCGGTGATGCCGCGCGCCAAGGCGTTGGTCGCCAGCACCCACATCGTCGCGCGGAACAGGTCTCGCGCGCGCTCGGCCAGCAGCTTGCCGCGCGCCGCCGACTGCCCGAAGGCCTTCAGCGTCGCCAGACCCTGCAACGTGTCGAGGAAGTCGGCGCCGAAAGCCGCATAAGCCTTCTGACGCGACTGCGCGTTGCGCCGATCCCAGGTGTGGAACGCCGCCGGCGCGATCAGCGTGAACAGCGCCGCAACCAGCAGGCACAGCGCCACCGGCCCGTCGAGGAACACGGCGACGGCGAAGATCACCACCGGCGTCGCGGCGGCGACGATCAGCTGCGGCAGGTACTGGCCGAAGTAGGTTTCGAGCTGCTCCACGCCATCGATCATCGACAACAGGACATCGCCGGTGCGCTGGCTGGCGAAGTAGGCCGGGCCGAGCGCGTTCATGTGGTCGTAGAGCCGCTGTCGGATGACGAGCTGCACGTCGGCGGCGGTGCGATGCGCCACCATGGCGCGGGCATACTCCAGCCAGCCGCGCAGGAACATGGCCACGGCGGCCGCGACGACGGGCCAGATCAGTTCGTCGAGCGGACGCCCGGCGAAGACCTGGGCCAGCAGCCAGCCGAGCAGCGCCAGTCGCGCGATGCCGGCGACGACGGCGAGCAGGCCGAGGCACGCCGACCAGGCGATGGCGCCGCGTAGACCTTCGGTGAACTGCCAGAGGCGGGGGTCGAAATACATCGCCTCTTTCTACCACGTCGGCATCTTCTGCGAACGGTTCGCAGCCATGACGAGTTCTCATGGCTCGCCATAGATTTCGTCATGGTGGCGATGCCTTCGCCCTATGGCCACGCTTATGGCGGCACACTACGGTCCAAGCATGTCCGATAGCTCGACCTCATGGGCGGCACTGTTCCGCGGCCGGCTGCTGCTGGTCACCGTGATCCTCAATCTCGGCGTCATGTTGCACGCCATCGACGTGTTCGTGATCGTCGCCATCCTGCCGACGGTGGTCGGCGAGATCGGCGGCGCCGGCTTCTACAGCTGGGCGATCATGATCTACATGGTCGCCTCCATCGTCGGCGCCGCCAGCGCCGCGCGGCTTTCGGCCAGCCTGGATCAGCGCCGCGCCTTCGTGCTGGCCGCGATGCTGTTCCTGATCGGCACCACCGCTACCGGTGTCGCGCCGACGATGGCGACGTTGTTGCCCGGTCGTTTCGTCCAGGGCTTGGGCGGCGGTCTGGTGCTGTCGCTGTGCTACCAGCTGATCCGCGCGGTCTATCCGCCGGCGCTGCAGACCCTGGCGATCACCACCGTGTCGGGCATCTGGGGCATCGCGGCCCTGCTCGGGCCGCTGTTCGGCGGCGCGATGGCCGAGATCGGCTGGTGGCGCGGCGCCTTTCTCGTCCGCACGCCCGTCCTGGTGGCGTTCGTCGTCGCCGCCTGGTTCGCCGTTCCCGCGACGCAGACCGAGGCGATCGGGCGCTGGCCGTGGCGCCGCCTGCTATTGCTGTCGGCGGGCGTGCTGCTGATCGGGCTGACCGGACAGTTCGTCGACCCGGCGGTGAAAGGCGGCCTGCTGGTGGCGGCGCTGGCGGTGATCGGCCTGATGCTGCGGTTGGACAACACGGCGCCGAACCGTCTGTTCCCGTCGCGACCGCTGAGCCTGAATCACAAGGTCGGTGTCAGCTACTGGATGATCTTCCTCTACTCCACCTGCACCGGGCAGGTGACGATCTTCATTCCGCTGGGTGTCCAGGCGCTGCACGGGGTCAGCGCGCTTTATGCCGGCTATTTCCAGGCCGGGCTGGCGCTGTCGTGGACCGCCGCCGCGATGCTGGTCGCGAAGTCGGTGCTGCTGCGGCGACAGCGCAGCGCCCTCGGTCTCGACCTGCTGCCCCGCGGCATCGGCGACCCGATCACGCCCGACAACGCGCCCGCCTTCCTCAGCTA
>CAZVLI010000520.1:0-3611 GCA_964627965.1 uncultured Rhodospirillales bacterium | reverse complement strand
CACGGCGATCACCGCGGCACTGACGACCATCGCGGCGACCAGCGTCGCCAGGAACCAGAAGTTCAGCCGCGCACGCTGGTCGTTGTATTCCTTGGCCAGCCGGGCGTTGTGCAGCACCGCCTGCAGGGTCACGGCGTGCGTCGCCGCCGCCGTCGAGCGCAGCGCGTCCTGGATGTCGATCGCGCGGCGCCGCGTGTCCGGTGTCAGCGCCAGAACCAGCGGCTCGACCTCCGTCAACGCCTCGCGGGCTATCGCAACCGCCTCGCGCGCGCCGTCTACCCTGAGGAAGTACGAGGCCGCCCGGCCGCGAGAGTTGGTCTCGATCCGACTGAACGCGACCTCCAGCCGCTCCACCACGTCGTCATGGTCGACGCCGGGGCGACCGACCGCGTAGTCGCCGAGAATGCCGATCAGGCTCGATATCTCGTAGTCGAACTGCGCCGCCATCCCGGTCATGTTCTCGCGCGAGCTCTCGCGCGCGCGACTCACGTCGTCAGAGACCAGGTAGATGATCCCGAAGCCGGCCACCGTGAGGATGACGAGTGCGGCGATGAGCGTCCGGTTGACCAGCCAGAGCGCGCCGCGTCGTTTGGTGTCGATCAACGCGCTGCTACTCGATGGTCAGGCGCTTGAGCTGCCAGATCGAGCGTGCGTGGTAGACCTCGGTCTTCAGTTCCGGCCGGTCGGACCACGGATAGATCAGCCACAACGGACCCTTGTCGCGGATGCGCATGTAGTCGCCGTCCTTCTTCAGCGCCAGGATGGCGCCGGTGTCCTGGAAGTCGGACAGCGGCAGGTCGACGGCATAGTCGTTGATCGCGACCGCCTTCATCGACGTCCCGCGCGCGCCGACCGCCGCCAGCAGGTCGGCGACCCGGACGCCCTCAAACGCAACCTTGCCTTCCGTCCACGGCGTCTCGGTCACGATCGTGACGATGCCGAGCGCCTCCAGCATCGCGCGATCGAAGGCGACGATCCCGCCCTCGCGGTTGTGCTCGCTGATCTCGCCGTCGATCTCCAGGATCACCCGGCCGGTCGGTGGATCCAGTGCGAGCCCCGGTTTCGGCATCGAAATGCCGCTGAGCAGCACAACGGCGACAGCGACAATGAGCCGCGACGCGGCCAGCACACACCACTTCCGCATAAGGAACTCCGCACACCGGGACAAATACGCGGGCAGCGCCGGCGGTCGATCACGGCACCGCGATCCTGCCCACGAATCACATCCTACAGCGGAAACGTTAAGGCGTTGTCTATCCGTGCCTCTTGATTAACCACGATGTTGGGCGAGAGATCGTCCTACGCCGCCGGCCTCGCGCGCCGGCGCAGCAGCAGCGCCAGCACGCCCAGCCCCAGCATCGACGTGGCACCAGGCGACGGCATCGACAGGTAGCCTTCGACGTACGCAAAGCCATCGACACCCAGGCCGACCGTCTCGCCGGCGGCGAACGTGCCCTGCAGCGTCAGCGTCCCGCTGCGGCCATCGTTGAAGCTGTCGCCATTGGCAACCGTCCAGCCGAACAGCGTGGAGTCGACGTCAATCGGGCTGTCCGGGCTCTGGCCAACTAGATAGGCATCGATCAGCAGGATGCCGAGCGCGAGCTCGCCCTGACGCGACGTGCTGAGCTGCAGCGTCAGTTCGTAGGGCACGCTGAAGCTGATCGTGCCCGCTTCGAGCAGGAAGATCTCGGCCTCGCGAACGAAGTGACCGCCCGCCATGGCCGCCTGCCCATCCTCGCCGACCAGTGAGATGACGCCGTTGCCCGCGAGCTGCTCCGCGGTGGTCGTCCCGCGTCCCCGCACGTTGCCAGACAGCAACGAGGCGGTGAAACCGGTGTCGCCCCAGTCGGTCGAGGTATCGCTGGTCGGCGGGCCGCTCGGGTCGGTCACGCCGGTGGCCTCCGGCGACGAGAAGTAGGTCACGTCCCCTTCCGACAGGCTGGAGCGGCTGATGATGGAGGCGCGCGGCGGCAGGCTCAGCGTCATCGCCGACCAGTCGACGACGGTGTTGCCGATGGCCACGACGCCGGCCTGGGCCGGCATTCCCATCCATGCGACCGCGACCCACAGGCTGGCGACCACGACCGCGACACGGCGGCATCCGGTAAGCATTGCACTCGTCCTCCCGGCGACTACTGACATAACCAAGCGTAGGCGCGGCGGGGGCCTGTCCAGTTGATCGAGCGCAAATGCGGACCAGGTGATATTGTTCGGCAGACACGGCGGCCGAGGCCGCCACTTCCCACAAGAATCTTCGAGGACGCGATGACCGAGATGTTCTTCCCGACCTCCTCGCTTCCGTTCGGCGGCGCGACGCGTTGAGCGCGCCCGATGTCAGACTGCGTCAGGCGCGACCTGGCGACGAAGCGGCGCTGACCGACCTGTCGCTGCGCTCGAAGCAGTCGAACGGCTACGACGACGCGTTCATGGCTGCCTGCGTGGAGGAACTGACGGTCACGCCGGAGATCCTCGCGGAAGGCGAGTTCTGGATCGCCGAGATGGTCGATGACGGCGCGATGTGCGGCTGCGTCTGCCTCCTGCCCGACCCGGCGACGCGGACCGGCGAGGTGCACGCCTTCTTCATCGAGCCGGCGTTCAAGCGCAACGGCATTGGTCGGGTGCTCTGGCACAAGCTGCTGGAGCGCGCGAAGGCGCAAGGCCTGACCATGCTGCACCTCGACGCCGACCCCTTCGCGGTGCCGTTCTACGAGGCCCAGGGCTTCCGGATCACCGGCACGTCCCCGTCAGGCTCGATCCCGGGCCGCGAAATCCCGCTGATGCAGATCGATCTCTAGCGCAACGCGGCGTCAACCGGACCCACAACAAACCGTCATGCCGGCCTTGAGCCGGCATCCATGTCGAATGCAGCATCGTCACAACTCGCCTGCTTTGACATGGACCCCGGATCAAGTCCGGGGTGACGACCGCGCCTAGCGCAGCGCCACCGGGTCGAGGGAGAAGACCAGCGGGTAGTAGGTGGCCCAGGTGGACCAGCGTTTGCTGCCGGCTTCCGAGGAGGTCCACATCAGGCCGTCGGGGGCGAAGCCGATGTCTTCCAGGCCGGCCATGAGGCGGTAGGTGGCGAGGACCTCGCCAGTTTCCGGATCGACCTTCTGCACGGTGCCGCGCTGGCTGTTGGACTGGCTGAGCCAGAGGACGCCGTCGGCATCGAAGGCCGCGCCCTGGGTGCGCGGGGAGATCTCCAACTTGCGGGCGACGTCTCGTTTGTTCAGGCCCGGAGGCTCGGTGGCGGCGGCGAAAGTGTCCAGCGTGATGACGTTGACGACGCCGTTGCCGGGCTTCTTGTAGGTGCCGACCCAGAGCTCGCCGTCGCGGTATGCCAGGAACGAGCCCTTTAGCGGGAAGCGCAGCGAGACCACCTTCACCACCGCGTCGTCGCGCTGCGCCGGATCGAACGCCTTCGACAGGCTGAGCTCGTAGAGGCGGCCGGTGTCGGACACGAACAGCCGGTCGCCGCCGCCATAGGCCAGCCCGCCGGCATGACCGCAATAGTGGCCGAGGTCGTAGTGGCCGGTGACCTTCAGCGTCGCGCGCTCGATGCGGTAGAGGCGGCAGGCCGGGCTGCGGCCTTCCGAGTTGTAGGTGCCGAG
>CAZVLI010000519.1:442-3612 GCA_964627965.1 uncultured Rhodospirillales bacterium | reverse complement strand
ATCGTCGTCGGTGATCGTCTACTCTTGACGAGCGCCGCGGAAGGGGCGGTCCGGCCGAGGGACGCGTCGCCCCCTCCTCCAGCGTGCCCTCGGTGGCGCCGCCGCCGCTCGGGTGGATGCGGGCGTCGCGAGCCATGCGCTCGATCATCGTGTCGCGCATGTAGCCGCTGCCGCCGTGGAACTGCAGGCAGTCGTAGACAGCGGTCTGCACCACGTCGGCGCACAGCGCCTTCACCATCGAAACTTCCTTCACGCACTCGCGGCCCTGCGCGTCGAGCCAGGCGGTGTGGTAGGTGAGCTGGCGCGCCGCCTCCACCCGCGCTGCGAGGTCGGCCAGGCGCTGGCGGACGGCGTCCTTCTGCCACAGCGTCTGGCCGAAGGCCTTGCGCTGCCGCACGTAGTCCAGCGTGATCTCGATCGCCTTGTCGGCCTCGCCGATGGCCATGGCGCCAAGCACCAGCCGCTCGTTCTGGAAGTTGTCCATGATCTGGTAGAAGCCGCGATTCTCGCTGCCCAGCACGTTCGCGGCGGGTACGCGGCAATCGTCGAAGGCGAGCTGGGCGGTGTCGGAACAGCGCCAGCCATGCTTGTCGAGCTGGCTTACCACCTCGAAGCCCGGCGTGCCCTTCTCGATCAGGAACATGGAAATGCCGCGGCTGCCCTTCACGTCGGGGTCGGTGCGCGCGGCGACGCAGTAGAGATCGGCGTGCACGCCGTTGGTGATGAACATCTTGGCGCCGTTCAGCACCCAGTCGTCGCCGTCCTTCAGCGCCCGCGTGCGCAAGCCGGCGACGTCGGAGCCGGCGTCCGGCTCGGTGACCGCGACGGCGGTGATGATCTCGCCGGAACAGACGCCGGGCAGATACTTCTGCTTCTGTTCCTCGGTGCCGTAGCGAGCCAGGTGCGGGGAAGCCATGTCGGTGTGCACCAGCACCGTGGCGGAGAAGCCGCCGAAGCTGGAGCGGCCGATCTCCTCGGCCAGCACCACCGAGGCCAGCGCGTTCAGTTCCGCGCCGCCATAGGCTTCGGGGTAGCGCATACCGAGCAGGCCGAGCTCACCCATCGCGCGCAGCGTCGCGCGCGGCACCATGCCGTCCTTCTCCCACTGCTCCCCGGTGGGCACCACCTCGGTCTCGACGAAGCGCCGGATGGTCTCGCGCAGCAGGCGCAGGTCGTCGTCGAAGTAGATCGAGGTGGCGTCCGACATCAGACGCCTTCCACGACCATCACGCGGCCTTCGGAGTGCTGCTGGCGCAGCGCCATCGGGCCGGCATACTCGGCCGAGTCGTGCCAGGCCTTGGCCTGCTCGAAGCTGGGGAATTTGATGATGACGATGCGGCCCTTCGGCGCCGCGCCTTCGAGGCCCTCCACGGTGCCGCCGCGGACGATGAACTCGCCGCCATACTGCTTCACGGTGGCCGGCACCTGGGCGCGGTAGGCCTCGTACTCCTTGGGGTTCTTCACGTCGACTTCGGCGATGATGTATCCGGCGGGCATGGCGCTCTCCTCTTTCGGGTTTCTGCCTCATTGTAGGCTAGTATCGCCGCCAAGAAATCCTTGGGAGACCCTACAAGCATGACCGGTGAGATCATCAGCGGCGCGCGGCGCCGGCCGCTGAGCGACATCAGCCAACACGCGGCGCAGGCCGCCACCGCCCTGGAGGCGCTCGGCGTCGGCGAGGGCGATGCCGTGGCGATCTACCTGCGCAACGACTTCCCGTTCTGGGAGGCATCCGGCGCGGCGGTGGCGCTTGGCGCCTATCCGGTGCCGGTGAACTGGCACTACAAGGCCGACGAGGCCGGCTACGTGCTGCGCGACTGCGGCGCCAAGGCAGTGGTGGTGCACGCCGACCTGCTGCCGAACATCGCCGAGGCGATTCCCGAGGGCTGCACGCCGCTGGTGGTGCCGACGCCGCCGGAGGTGGCCGAAGCCTATGGCATCGAGGCACAGCCGGTGCCGGAAGGTGCCGTGGCCTGGGACGATTTCATTGCCAGCCAGCCGAACTGGAACGGCCCGGCGCGCCAGGTCCGCGCCAGCATGATCTACACGTCGGGGACCACCGGGCGCCCAAAGGGCGTACGCCGCAATCCGGCCGACGCCGAGCACCAGGCGATGATCGCGGAGGTGATGGCCCAGGTCATGGGCATGCGCGAGGGCGTGCCGGTGCGTACCGTGTTGACCGGGCCGATCTACCACTCCGCGCCGTGCGCCTATGCGCTGGCGGCCGCGAAGACCGGCGGGCTGGTGGTGTCGATGCCGCGCTTCGACGCGGAGGAACTGCTGCGGCTGATCGAGGCGCACAAGATCACGCACATCCACATGGTGCCGACCATGTTCGTGCGCCTGCTGAAGCTGCCGGAAGAAGTCCGCGAGAAGTACGACGTGTCGTCGTTACAGCATGTCGTGCACGCCGCCGCGCCGTGCCCGCCGCACGTGAAGCGCGCGATGATCGAGTGGTGGGGGCCGGTGATCAACGAGTATTACGGCGCCACCGAAACCGGCGCGGTGGTCTTCCATGGCGCCGAGGAAGCGCTGGCCAAGCCCGGCACGGTCGGCAAGCCGGTGCCGCGCGGCGAGGTGGCGATCCTGGGCGAGGACGGCCAGCCGCTGCCGACGGGCGAGATCGGTGACGTGTACCTGCGCCTGCACGCCTATCCCGACTTCACCTACCAGAACCGGCCCGACGCGCGCGAGGAATGCGGACGCGGGCACCTGGTGACCGCCGGCGACGTCGGCTACCAAGACGAGGACGGCTACCTGTTCCTGTGCGACCGGCGCCGCGACATGGTGATCTCCGGCGGCGTGAACATCTATCCAGCGGAGATCGAAGCGGTGCTGATCGGCATGCCGGGCGTGAAGGACTGCGCCATCTTCGGCATTCCGGACGAGGAGTTCGGCGAGTCGCTGGCCTGCCACGTCGAGCCGGAGCCGGGCGCCGACATCGGCGGCGACGCGGTGCGCAGCTTCCTGCGCGAGCATGTCGCCGGCTACAAGGTGCCTAAGCTGGTCGAGATCGCCCAAGACCTGCCGCGCGAGGATTCCGGCAAGATCTTCAAGCGCAAGCTGCGCGAACCCTACTGGCAGGACGCCGGTCGGCGGATATAGGGTTGCGCGTGTCGCGCCTGGGCAAGTGCGGCGACGAATGGAACGATTAGACTGAACCTGGATCC
>CAZVLI010000519.1:0-432 GCA_964627965.1 uncultured Rhodospirillales bacterium | reverse complement strand
TCATTCCCGCGAAGGCGGGAATCCAGGCCGCGGTGGCAACTGGCAAGGTCGTTGCCCGGCTTCCCTGGATGCCAGCCTTCGCGGGCATGACGTTCCTGCCACGGGGGAGAGCGGAACATGGTAGCCAGCGATATTGAGATCGCCCGCGCGGCGACGATGCAGCCGATCGGCGAGATCGCCGACAAGCTCGGGGTGCCGGGCGAGGCGCTGTCGCCCTACGGCCGGACCAAGGCGAAGATCGACCTGGATTACATCGACGGACTCGCCGACCGGCCGGACGGCAAGCTGATCCTGGTCACCGCGATGACGCCGACGCCGGCGGGTGAGGGCAAGACCACCACCACGGTCGGACTCGGGGACGGGCTGAACCGCATCGGCAAGAACGCACTGATCTGTCTGCGCGAACCATCGCTCGGCCCCTGCTTCGGCATG
>CAZVLI010000518.1:0-3620 GCA_964627965.1 uncultured Rhodospirillales bacterium | reverse complement strand
GAACGGCGTCATCCGGGTCGAGCGGCTTGGCCGCGCCTACGGCCTGCACACGTTGGGCGGCAATCTCGGCTGGGCGGTCGCGCCGGTCCTGATGCTCACGGTCGCGGCCGGCTTCGGCTGGCGCGTGGCACTGGCGACGGCCGTGGTCTGCGGCCTCGTGGTCCTGGCGATGGTGCTGGCGAGCTGGCGCGATCTGGCGCCGATCGAGACCGCGGCGGAGCGCGCCGCCGCCAAGGATCGGCCCAAGGTCGGCGCGGCGGTGCTGCTGTCGCAGCCGATCGTGCTCTGCTTCATCTATTTCCTGCTGCTCGCCATGGCGCTGATCATGGTGCAGAACTTCCTGCCCGCGACGCTCGATGCGCTGCGCGGTACGCCGCTGACGCTCGCCGGAACCGCGCTGACCGGCTTCCTGGTGGGGGCCTCTGTCGGTGTGCTCCTGGGCGGGTTCCTGGCGGACCGCAGCCAGCGACACGTCCTGGTGATCGCCGTCGGCCTCGCCGGCTCCGCGGCCTGCGTGGCGCTGGTCGGCAGCATGCCGCTGACACCGGTGTTGCTGGTCGCCGTCATGTTCGGCGCCGGCTTCCTGTCCGGCATGACCACGCCGTCGCGCGACTTGATGGTGCGCCAGGCGACGCCGCCGGGCGCGACCGGCCGGGTCTTCGGCGTGGTCTATTCCGGGCTCGACGTCGGCTCGGCTTTCGCGCCGACAATTGCCGGCATTCTGCTCGACGCCGGGCGGCCGGAGATGGTCTTGTGGCTGGTGGCCGGTGTGCTGGCGCTGGCGATCGTGTCGGCATACAGCGTCAACGGCGTGCGACGTCAGGCGGTGGCGCCGGTCGCGGCTCAGGGGGACTAGAACGAGATGCGCAATCGACGACTGGGCCGCACCGGCCTGCAGGTATCGGAACTGACCTTCGGCGCCGGATGGGTCGGCGGCATCCTGATCGACGCCGACGACGACACCCGGCGCGAGGCGCTGAAGCGCGCCGTCGATGCCGGGGTCAACTGGATCGACACAGCGCCGCTCTACGGTCAGGGCGCCTCGGAGACCGCGCTCGGCTGGTTGCTGAAGGAGATCCCGGCCGACAAGCGTCCGGGCCTGGGCACCAAGGTGCGGCTCGACACGTCCGACCTCTCCGACATCGCCGGCCAGGTCGAGCGCTCGATCCACGAGAGCCTCAAGCGGCTCGACATGGACCGCGTCGACCTGCTGCAGCTGCACAACCCGCTGGCTGCCGAGACCGCGCCGGACCGCGTCGGCATCGATACGCTGCTGCAGCGCGGCGGGGTGCTCGACGCGCTGGAGGCGGTGCAGGCGCAGGGGCTGACCCGCTTCCTCGGCTTCACCGCGGTGGGCGAGGCGCCGGCCTGCGTCGCCGCCATCGAGAGCGGCCGGTTCGACACCGCGCAGGTCTACTACAACATGATCGCACCGACCGCGGCGACCGGCTCGCCGCCCGGCTGGTCCGGTCCGGTACAGGACGGCATCCTCGACGCCTGCCGCGCCCGCGATGTCGGCGTGCTGGTGATCCGCGTGTTCGCCGCCGGCGTGCTGGCGACCGACGTGCGCCACGGCCGCGAGGTGCAGATCTTCGACGCCGCCGACGTGTCGGTGGAGGAGAAGCGCGCCGCCGCCGTCTTCAATATCCTGGGCGACAAGTACGGCACCCGGGCGCAGACCGCGCTGCGCTTCGCGCTGGCCAACCAGGACGTGTCGTCGGTGGTCTTCGGCCTCGCCAGCCTCGACCATCTCGACGAGGCCCTGGCCGCCGCCGAGATGGGCCCGCTGCCGGCGGAAGCGCTGGCCGAGCTCGACAAGCTCTGGAAGGCCGACTTCAAGGTCTGACGCAAGCAACGGAAGGAGTGGGCCCGTGATCCGCCTCCCCACCGTCCTCGCCCTGGCCTGCCTCGCCTTGATTGCATCGCTGCACAGCGCCCGCGCGGAACAGGTGACCTTCACCTCGGCCAGCCCGTACCAGCTCGGCGACCTGCTGCAGGAGGCTGAGCCGGCCTATGAGCTGGAAGTCGGGGGCGATCTCGTCTACCCGGAAACGCGCGCCGAACGCATGCCGGCCTTCGTTTTCCTGCACGGCTCCAGCGGCCCGCTGGCGCGTCACGATCAGTATCTCGAAATGGCCCGCCGGGTCGGCTACGCCACCCTGCAACTCAACAGTTTCGCGCCGCGCGGTATCAGCTCGACAGTTGGCAATCAGGCCAATGCGACGGCGGCGATGATGGCGACGGACCTGCTGCGTGCCCTGGTCTTCCTCGCCGCGCGTCCGGAGATCGACGCCGACCGCGTCGTGGTGATGGGCAGTTCCAAGGGTGCCATCGCCGCGCTCTACGCCAACTGGGAACCGATCCGCCGCAAGGTCGCCGGCGACCTCGACTTCGCCGGCTACGCGCTGCTCTACCCGTTGTGCGCCGCCATCGAGGACGGCAAGGTCAGCCCCAATCCGCTGCGCGTCTTCATCGGCGCCGAGGACAACTGGACCCCGCCGGCGCCCTGCAAGGCGCAGGTCGATCGCATGAAGGGCCTCGGTCACGACTGGTCGATCACGCTCTACGACGGCGCCTATCACGGGTTCGATTCCGGCTATGGCGGTGTGCGTGACTTGCCGAGCGCCTACAGCTTCGTCGACTGCCGCGTGGCGATGCGCGCCGACGGCTACGAGTACGAGACCGGCTCCGGCCTGATGCTGACCAAGGCGGAACGCCGCCGTGCGATCGGCAGTTGCGCACGCAAGGGCGGCGTCAAGCTCGGCGGCCCGACGGCGGCGGCCGACAAGTTGCTCCGCGACGTCGAGGCTTTCCTGAAGGAACGTCGCGGCTGAGACTCCACGATGGAGAATCTGTGCCGGGTGATCTGATCGCCATGGCGCGGTTCGCCGTGCCGCAGTGGCCTTTGCGCCGGTCGGGGGTCGGGCGTTAAGCTGATCCCAATCGGGAGATAACCACATGAATGACCAATCGGCCGGCGGTTTCGCGCCGGACGGGAACGGCATTGGCGCGTCCATGCCGCGCATGGAAGACGGCCGGCTGCTGAGCGGCCAGGGCCTCTACACCGACGACCGCGCGCTGCCGAACCAGGCCTACGGCGTCGTCGTGCGTTCGCCCATCGCGCACGGCGTCCTCAACGGCATCGGCACGGACGCGGCGCTGGCGGCGCCGGGCGTGCTCGCGGTGGTGACCGGCCAGGACCTCGTCGACGCCGGCTTCGGCGGGATCCCGTGCGTGGTCTCGCCGAAGAACCAGGACGGCTCGGATATGACCAAGCCGCCCCGGCCGTCGCTGCCGCTCGACAAGGTGCGCCATGCCGGCGAGGCGGTCTGCATGGTCGTTGCCGAGACGCTGGCGCAAGCGAGGGACGCGGCGGAGCTGGTCGAACTGGACATCGACCTGCTGCCGGCGCTGACCGATATGCGCAAGGCGGTCGAGCCCGGTGCGCCGGTGATCCACGACGAATGTCCCGACAACGTGTGCCTGGACTTCCGCCGGGGCGAGAAAGACGCGGTCGACGCCGCCTTCGCCGGGGCCGCCCACGTCACCAGGCGCACGGTCGTGAACAACCGCGTCGTGGTCATGGCGATGGAGCCGCGCGCCGCCATCGCCGACTACGA
>CAZVLI010000517.1:3138-3626 GCA_964627965.1 uncultured Rhodospirillales bacterium | reverse complement strand
GGACTGGCCTCGACATCCGGGTAGACCCAGGCCGCGCCGGCCTTTTCCAGGTGCTTCGCATTGACCGTCTGGTGGTCGTCGGCCGCGTGCGGATAGGGCAGCAGCAACGCCGGTCGGCCGATGGCGATCAGCTCCGCCGCCGTGCTGGCGCCGGAGCGCGCCACCACCAAATGCGCCCAGGCCATGCGCTGCGGCAAATCGTCGAAGAAGCTCGCGACCTCGGCCTCGATGCCGGCGCCGGCATAGGCGCCGGTCACCCGCTCCACATCGTCCGGGCGCGCCTGCTGCACCACGCGCAGGCGCTGACGCAGCGCCGGCGGCAGCAGGTTCACCGCCAGCGGCAACCGCGCCGCCATGATCTCCGCGCCCTGACTGCCGCCAAAGACCAGCAGGTTCACCGGCTCGTCGCCGGACGGCGCCGTGTAGCCCTGGCCGGCGATGGCGGCGACCGCGGGGCGCACCGGGTTGCCGGTCACCGTGACCTTGTG
>CAZVLI010000517.1:0-3128 GCA_964627965.1 uncultured Rhodospirillales bacterium | reverse complement strand
CGCAAGCCGATGGTATCGGGGAAGCTGGTCGCAACCCGCTCGACCCGGCTCGCCAGCATCTTGTTGGCGCGGCCGAGCACCGCATTCTGCTCGTGGATCATCCGTGGCAGCCGGCTCAGGCCCGCCGCCACCAGCGGCGGCAGCGACGGGTAGCCGCCGAAGCCGACCACCGCCTTCGCCGCCAGTCGCGACAGCAGGCCGCGCGCCTGCATCACGCCAACCGCGATATCGCCCAGCGCCGCCACGCGGCCGATCAGGTTGCGCCCGGTCATCGTCGCGGCCGAGATCACGTGCACCGGCGCGTCGCCGAAACCGCCGAGGTCGCGGCCACGCCCGTCGGTGCACCAGGCGACCTCGCGCCCGCGCGCGGCCAGCTCCGCCGCCAGCGCCTGCGCCGGGAAGATATGCCCACCGGTGCCGCCGGCGGCCAGCACGACACAGCCGCCGGTCATGAATCATCTCCCGAATGCGCGCGGCGTCGGGTCAGCGCCAGCACCATGCCCATCGCCAGGGCCAGGGCCAGCAGCGACGAACCGCCATAGGAGATGAACGGCAGCGTCATGCCCTTGGTCGGCAGCAGGTTCAGGTTCACGCCCATGTTGATCAGCGCCTGCAACCCGAACTGGATCAGCAGGCCGCCGGCCGCCAGCAGCACGAAAAGGTTGTCCTGCCGCAGTGCCCGGCTGAACCCGCGCAGCACGATGAAGGCGAACAGCGCCACGATCAGCAGGCAGACGATGACTCCGTACTCCTCGCCGGCGACGGCGAAGATGAAGTCGGTATGCGCGTCCGGCAGGACCCGCTTCACCACGCCTTCGCCCGGCCCGCGCCCGAGCAACCCGCCATCGGCGAAGGCGCGCAGCGCGGTGTCGATCTGGTAGGTGTCGGCACCTTCAGGATGCAGGAACCGATCGACGCGGCTGGTGACGTGCGGCACATACATGTAGGCCAGCACCCCGCCACCGATGGCCAGCGCCACCAGCGCGGCGATCCAGACCAGCGACAGGCCGGCGACGAAGAACTGCGCGCCCCAGACCGCCGACACCACCGCCGTCATGCCGTAGTCGGGCTGCAGCACCAGGCAACCGATCACCAGCAGCGCCAGTCCGATGGCGATGGCATCGCCCGGGATGCCCTCCTGGCGCCGCTGCTCGCTGAACAGCCAGGCCGAGACCACGACGAAGAACGGCTTCACGAACTCCGACGGCTGCACCGAGATGCCGCCGACATAGAGCCACCGCGTCGCACCCTTCACCTCCGGACCCACCAATAACGTCGCGACCAGCAGCAGGAAGCTCACCCCGAAGCCGGCGACCGCCAGCCGGCGCACGCCACGTAGTGAGAGCAGCGAGACCGCGAAGGCAACGCCGGCGGCCGGTAGCAGGAACAGGAGGTGGCGCTGCGCGAAGTGGAATGAGCCAAGGCCAATGCGTTCGGCTACCGCCGGGCTGGCGGCCAGCGTCAGCAACGCGCCGACCACGACGAGCAACGCCAGCGCCGCAAGCATCCAGCGGTCGACGGTCCACCACCAGCGGCCGATGACGGAGGTGTCGGTGCGCGCGACGGTCAGCATGGCCGTCCCCGCCGCGACAGGATCGCTTGCGCCAGCTCGCGGAACCGGTCGCCGCGCGCCTCGAAGCTCTTGAACTGATCGAACGACGCGCACGCCGGCGACAGCAGCACGACCGCACCGTCGGCGCCATCGCTGGCGGCGCGGACGAAAGCCGCGTCGACCGCATCTTCCAGCGTGCCGACGTTGTCGTGGCCGACATGGCCGTCAAGCGTGGTCGCGAACTCATCGGCCGCCTCGCCGATCAGGAAGGCATGCGCGATGCGCTTGAAGTAGGGCGCCAGCGGCGCGATGCCTTCCGCCTTCGGCCGGCCGCCGGCGATCCAGTAGATACGTTCGTAGGTCGCCAGCGCGTTCGAGGCGGCATCCGCGTTCGTCGCCTTGGAATCGTTCACGAAGCCGATGCCGTCGGCCTCGCCGATCCACTCCATCCGATGCGGCAGGCCCGGGAAGCTGGCCAGCCCCTCGACCGCCGACTCGGCCGGCACGCCGAGCGCCATCACCGCGGCGAGCGCGGCGGCGACGTTCTGACCGTTGTGCCGTCCGGCCAGCGAGCGGATGCCGGCGAGGTTGGCCAGAACCGTCTCGCGGCCGCCCTCGGCCCTGATCACGCTGCCGTCGCGCCAGAACACACCCTCGGTCAGACGGCGCGTGGCGGAAATGGCGATCACCTTGCGATCGCCCATGGCAGCGGCGAGCGCCTGGCCGTGCGGGTCATCGACGCCGATCACCAGCGCCGCGTCGGTTGGGGACATGTCGAGCAAACGACGCTTGGCCAGGACATAACCGTCGAGGCTGCCATGCCGGTCGATGTGATCCGGCGAGATGTTGAGCAGCACCGACACCGCCGGGCGCAGACTGCCGGTCAAGTCGAGCTGATAGGAGGAGAGTTCCAGCACGTAGGCACTGGCCGGCGCCGGACCGTCAATGGACGGCAGGTCCAGGACCGGTGTGCCGATGTTGCCTCCGACCCGCACGCTGCGGCCGGCCGCCTCCAACAGGTGCCCGATCAGCGCCGTCGTCGTCGACTTGCCATTGGTGCCGGTCACCGCCACCACCGGCGCCCCCGGTCGCGTGCGCGCGAACAGCTCGATATCGCCCAGCACTTCCGCGCCGAGCTGCCGCGCCAGGCCAACGACCGGATGCGGATGCGGGAAGCGCAAGGCCACGCCGGGCGACAACACGACGGCGCGCACCCCGGCCCAGGCATCGGCATCCGGCGCGCGCGGCTCTACGTTCGGGCCGCGCAGCGCCTCGGCCTGCGCCGGGTCGTCGTCCCACACGTAGACCTGCGCACCGGACTCGGACAGTGCGCGCGTCACCGAACGGCCGCTGCGCCCCAGGCCGAAGACGGCCACGGCGCGATCCCTGTATGCGTTGAGCGCGTTCATCGGCTCACCGCAGCTTCAACGTGGCGAGGCCGACCAGGGCCAGCACGACGGAGATGATCCAGAACCGGATCACGATGGTGGGCTCCTGCCAGCCCTGCTGCTCGAAATGGTGGTGGATGGGCGCCATGCGGAAGACCCGCCTGCCCGTGAGTTTGAACGAGGCGACC
>CAZVLI010000516.1:0-3635 GCA_964627965.1 uncultured Rhodospirillales bacterium | reverse complement strand
TGGGTGCTGACAACGGCGAAGGCGGCGCAACGGGTCGCGGCGCGGAAGCTGCGCGACCTGGGGGTGCGGGTCTGCGGCCTGCCGGACCTCGACGACCATGTGGATGTCGCGGCCGCCGCGCGCCTTCTCGGGCGGCATGGACTGACCCGCGTGCTGGTCGAGGGCGGCGGCGGGCTGGCGGCGACGCTGCTGCGCGAGGAACTCATCGACCGGGTCTGCTGGTTCCGCAACGCGAGCCTGATCGGCGGCGACGGCATCCCGGCGCTAGGGCGACTGGGACTCGACAAGGTCAGCCATCGGCCGCGCCTGACGGCACTGTCGCGCGAGCCGGTCGGCGACGACCTACTGGAAACCTTCGCGCTGGCGCCTTAATAAGGGGCCATGTTCACCGGCATCGTCACCGACGTCGGGCGGGTCCGTGCGGTCACCGCCGCAGGCGACACCCGCTTCGATCGAAACCGCCTACGACGTGGAGCGGATCGAACTCGGCGCCTCGATCAGCTGCGCCGGGGTCTGTCTGACCGTGGTCGCCAAGGAGCCCGGCTGCTTCGCGGTCGACGCCTCGGCCGAGACGCTGGCCTGTACCACCGCCGGCGACTGGGCCGAGGGAACCAGGCTCAACCTTGAGCGCGCGCTGAAGGTCGGCGACGAACTGGGCGGGCACATCGTCACCGGCCACGTCGACGGCGTCGCCGAGATCGTCGAGCGCCGGCCGGAAGGCGACAGCATCCGCCTCGGGTTCGAACTGCCCGAAAACCTCGCCGATTTCGTCGCACCGAAGGGCTCTGTCGCGATCAACGGCGTGTCGCTGACGGTGAACGAGATCGACGAGCGGCGCTTCGGCGTCAACCTCATCCCGCACACCCTGGCGATGACGACCTTCGGCGATGCCAAGGTCGGCGACCGGGTCAACATCGAGATCGACGTGCTGGCCCGCTACATGGCCCGCATGCTGCGCAAGGAAGCCCCGTGAGTTCGGACGACGAGCACCCCTACCTGTCCAGTATCGAGGAGATCCTGGAGGATGCCCGTCAGGGCCGGATGTTCATCCTGGTCGACGACGAGGACCGCGAGAACGAGGGCGACCTGGTGATCCCGGCGTCGATGGCGACGCCCGACGCGATCAACTTCATGGCCAAGTACGGCCGCGGCCTGATCTGCCTGGCGCTGAACAAGGAGCGGATCGACGATCTCGGCCTGGCGCTGATGACCCGGCGCAACGAGAGCCGGCACGACACCGCGTTCACCGTCTCGATCGAAGCCCGTGAGGGCGTCACCACCGGCATCTCAGCGGCCGATCGCGCCCGCACCGTCCAGGTCGCCATCGACAAGGACAGCGGGCCGCGCGACATCAACACGCCCGGTCATATCTTCCCGCTGCTGGCGCGCGACGGCGGGGTGCTGGTGCGTGCCGGCCATACCGAGGCGTCGGTTGATATCGCCCGCATGGCGGGACTGCCGTCAGCCGGCGTGATCTGCGAGATCATGAACGACGACGGCACCATGGCGCGGATGCCTGACCTGGTGAAGTTCGCCCAGTTCCACGGCATCAAGATCGCGACCATCGCCGACCTGATCAAATACCGTCGAACGACGGAGACCTATGTCGAGCGCATCTCTGAGGTCGACTTCAACAGCCAGTATGGCGGCACCTTCCGGATGATGGTCTACGTCAACAAGGTGTCTTACTCGGAGCACATCGCGCTGGTGAAGGGCGACGTCACGGCGCCCGGGCCGGTGCCGGTGCGGATGCACGCGCTGGACGTGCTGAGCGATGCCCTGGGCGACATCGACGGCAAGGCCGGACTGCTGCAGGCGTCGATGAAATCCATCGCCAACGAGAAGCGCGGCGTGGTTGTGCTGATCCGCGAGGCGTTGCGCACCAACGTCTCCGACCGGGTGCGTCGCCGCGCCGGCGAACCGGTGGGCAAGCACTACGAGCTGCGGGACTATGGCATCGGCGCCCAGATCCTGCTCGACCTCGGCGTCAGCGAGATGGAACTGCTGACCAACTCCGACTACGACATCGTCGGGCTCACAGGCTACGGGCTCAAGGTGGTCGGCACCCGACCTATCGACATCGAGTAAGAGTAGGAACATGGCCGACAAGCCGCATGTCCTGATCGTCGAAGCGCGCTACTACGAGGCGATCAACGACAATTTGTTGAAGGGCGCGATCGCGGAGATCGAGAGCCGGGGCGGGACCTGGGAAAAGCTGGTGGTGCCGGGCGCCTTCGAGGTGCCGGGCGCGATCCGCTTCGCGCATGCCAGCGCAGAGAAGCACTACGATGCCTATGTCGGCCTGGGTTGCGTGATCCGTGGCGAGACCTCGCACTACGATCACATCTGCACCGAAGTGGCGCGCGGCCTCATGGACCTGACGTTGAACTACCTGATCGCGGTCGGCTTCGGCGTGCTGACAGTGGAGAACCAGGACCAGGCCTTCGCGCGCGCCGATCCGGAACGCAAGAACAAGGGCAAGGAAGCCGCCAAGGCGGCGCTCGACATGCTCGAGGCCAAGCGTCACTTCGGGCTCGGCAGCGCATGAGCGAGCCTGCCGACAAACCTGCCGACAAGGGCGCCGGCAAACCGGCCCGCAGGTCTCGCCAGCAGGAGCGTCACGCGGCGCGTCTGGCCGCGGTGCAGGCGCTCTACCAGATCGAGCAGACCGGCGACGAGGCCGACCCGGAATCCGTGATCCTGGAGTTCGCGCAGCATCGTGGCGGCGCCGTGGTCGCCGAGGCCGTGGGCGATGCGGCCGCCATCGCCGACGAGACCCATTTCGCCGACCTGGTGCGTGGCACCTGGCGCCGGCACGCTGAGATCGACGCCTGGCTCGGCAAGGCCCTGGTGAAGGGCTGGCCGCTGATGCGGCTCGACGCGGTGCTGCGCGCGATCCTGCGCTGCGGCACCTACGAGCTCTGGGCGCGAGGCGATGTGCCGGCCAAGGTGGTGATCTCGGAGTATGTCGACCTGGCCGATGCCTTCTTCGGCGGTGACGAGATCGGCATGGTCAACGCGGTGCTCGACCGTATTGGCCGGCGACTGCGCGAGTCCGATCTGACGCCCCTGGAGCCCGACCCCCGTGGCCGAGACGGCACGACCGGGTGAGTTCGATCTGATCGCGCGCCTGCTGGCGCCGATCGCCCGCGACCCGGCGGCGCTGGGACTGACCGACGATGCCGCGGTGCTCGACGTTCCCGCTGGCCGGCAGATCGTCGCGACCGCTGACGCGCTGGTTGCCGATGTCCACTTCCGCGCCGAGGACCCGCCCGATGCCATCGCGGAAAAGGCGCTCGCGGTGAACCTGTCCGACATCGCGGCCATGGGCGGTGAGCCACTCGGGCATCTGCTGACGGCCGCCTGGCCGGCCGGGCTCGCCTACGATTGGATCGAGGCATTCTGTGCCGGCCTCGGCGCGGCGGGCGAGCGCTGGGGCTCCGCGCTACTGGGCGGCGATACGGTCGCTACGCCGGGACCGCTGACCCTGTCCGTCACCGCGCTCGGTACCGTGCCGACCGGCCGAGCGTTGACCCGCGCTGGCGCCAGACCGGGCGACGTGCTCTGCGTGAGCGGGCCGATCGGCGACGCGGCCCTGGGCCTGAAGCGGCTCAAGGCCGGCGCCGGCAACGACG
>CAZVLI010000515.1:0-3635 GCA_964627965.1 uncultured Rhodospirillales bacterium | reverse complement strand
CGCCATGACGCTGGCGCGCGGCCTCGAGCTCCGGCGTCAGCGCCTCGTTGTCGCGCTCCAGCTGCGCCAGGTGATTGCGCTGCCGTAGGCGCGCGGCGGCCGGGGTCTCGGCGCCGGCGGTGATGGTGTAGCCGTCCCAGCGCCACAGCGCGCCGTCGGCGCTGACCAGCCGCTGGCCGGGCAGAAGCTGCTTGGACAGCGCCGGCCCCTGCTCGGCGTCGACCAGCCCGATCTGGGCCAGGCGGCGACGCAGCGCAGCCGGCGCGTTGACGAGTTCCGACAGCGGCCGGGCGCCCATGGGCAACGCCGGGTCGCTCTCGCCGGTGCCGCTCTCGGCCCAGTGCACCGGGGCCGCCGTGTCGGCCGGCGCGTCCAGATCCTCGCCCAGCGCGGCGCCCAGCGCGATCTCGAAGCCGGCCTCGACCTCGACCGCGTCGATCATCGGCGGCCACAGGTCGGATCGGTCGACGTGCAGCAGGTTACGCAGCGCCTTGATCTCCGCGGCCAGACCAGCGGCCTTGTTTTCCAGCGCGCGCAGCCCATCGCGTTCGCGCGCGGCGGCGGCGGTCGCGATCTCGGCGGTGTTCTCGGCCTCGGCCAGCGCGGCCTGCGCGGCCTCGACGGCTGTCGACCGCTCCTCGGCGGTCTCGCGCTGCTCGCCGAGGCGACCGTCGCGCTCGCCGATCTCGGCCTCGATGGTGGATTGCTCGCGGTTCAGCTTGTCGCGCTGGCCGGTCAACCGGGCCAGACGCGATTCGGAATCCGTGACCCGCCGGCGCAAAGCATCGCCGCGCGCACCGCGCGACGCCACCGCGGCGGCCAGCCGCTCCAACTCTTCCTCGATCTCGGCCACCGCCTTGGCCAGCGTCTCGGTCTCGGCACTGGCGGCCTCGATGGCCTCGCCCTCGCCAGCCCGCTCACCCTCGATGCGCTCGCGCTCGCCGTCGAGCCGCTGGATCGACGTGGCGGCATCGGCCTGGGCGGCGACCTGCCGTTGCTTGTCGGCGTCGGTCTGGCGCAACCGGTCTTCCAGCGCCGCCGTCGCCTCGGCCAGCCGACGCTCCTCCTCGTCCAGGCTGGCCTGGGCCTGGTTCAGCCGCTGGACGGCGGCGGCGGCCGCCGCCTCGGCCTCGCGCAGCGCCGGTAAGCCCTCGCCGGTCTCGGTCGCCTGGGTGGTGGCAGCGGCAACGGCGGCCGTGCGCTCGCCAACGGTCGATTCGACCTCGGCCAGGGCGGCGCGCGCGCTCTCCACCGCCGCCGTCGCGGCGGCATGGCGCAGGTGCAGCAGGACGCCCTCGAGCTGCCGCAGTTGCTCGCCGACACGGCGATAGCGCCGCGCCTGCCGCGCCTGCCGGTGCAGCGAATCGAGCTGGCCCTGCAGCGTCTGCATCACGTCTTCGAGGCGTTCGAGGTTCTGCTCCGCCGCGCGCAGGCGCAGTTCCGCCTCGTGCCGGCGCGAGTGCAGGCCGGTGATACCGGCTGCTTCTTCCAGGATCGAACGGCGGTCCGTCGGTCGGGCGTTGATGATAGTGCCGATGCGGCCCTGGCTGACCAGCGCCGTCGAATGCGCGCCGGACGCCGCGTCGGCGAACAGAAGCTGCACGTCGCGGGCGCGCACTTCCTTGCCGTTCACCCGGTAGGTCGAGCCGTGCTCGCGCTCGATTCGGCGCGACACCTCGAGTACGTCGGCATCGTTGAACACCGCCGGCGCAACACGGTCGGAGTTGTCCAGCGTCAGCGTCACCTCGGCCAGATTACGGGCCGGACGCTGCTCGGTGCCCGAGAAGATCACGTCGTCCATGGCGCCGCCGCGCAGCTGGCTGACGCGCGTCTCGCCCATCACCCAGCGCAGCGCCTCGACCAGATTCGACTTGCCGCAGCCATTCGGGCCGACAACACCGGTCATGCCGAGCTCGATCGGCACCTCCGTCGGCTCGACGAAGGACTTGAACCCGGCTAGGCGCAGCTTGGTGAAATGCATCGACGGACGTGTACGCTCCCTGGCACCGGCCCTACGGCAGGTGCTTTTCGATGGCTTCCTCGTAGACCTCCAGCGCCTGGGTGCCGTTGATCTTGTCGCCATTGATGAAGAAGGTCGGAGTCGAGTCGACCTGCATTTTCTCCTGGCCTTCCAGGCGGTTGGCCAGGACCGCGTCGGCCAGTTCCTGATCCTGCATGCAGGCGTCGAAGCGGCTCTGCGAGACGCCGCCGAGCCGGCCCAGGCGGCTCAGCTCGGCCATCGGGTCCTGCGAGCGGGCCCAGACCAGCTGCTGCTTGAACAGCACGTCGAGCATGCCGAAGACCCGGTTCGGGCCGGCGCAGCGGGCCAGCATGGCCGCGCGCAGCCCCAGCGCGTCGAACGGAAACTCGCGGAATTCCAGCTTCACCTTGCCGGTGTCGATGTACTTTTCCTTGATGTCCTTGAGCACGCCGGTGTGGAAGGCGGCGCAGTGCGGGCAGGTCATGGAGGCATATTCGACCATCGTCACGGGCGCGTTCGGGTCGCCCATGACCAACGTTCCGGAGGCCCATTCCTTGTCCTGGGCCAATGCCGTCCCGGCGAACAGCAGCATCAGAAGCGCCGCAGCCGTGAGCCGCATCACTTGGGTCATCTTTCCTCCTACCCACAAGATGTGGTGACTATAGGGTCCTGGTTCGCTCCACGCCAAGCCAACAAAGGGCTTGCCGCAAACTGTCACGGGCGGCGTGTATCGCCCGAATCGTGAGTCCTCGCCGGCACCCGCAGAATACCGCCGATCAAGTTTCGCTCCGCGCCGCCGTGTGCCGCCCGAGGCTCAGCAGCGCCGTCCTGAGCCGGTCGTGCGACACGCCGGCGACCCGTTCGGCCAGCGCCGCCTCCACCGCCGGATCGGGTTCCGGCGCCGGCGGCCTGGGTGCCGGCGGCCGCGGCAACGGTCCCTGCACCAGTTTCAGGCCCGACACCACCGAACGACCGTAGTAGCCGTTGATGCGCTCCACGATCAGCGGCGCCAGGTGCTGGATCTCCAGCGCACTGGCCGGGCGGACCCGCAACTGCAGGATGCCGCCCTGCTTTCCACGCGACCGGCCCAGCCGTTCCGGCGCCGCCATCGACGCGACCTGGCGGCCGACGATCTCCGGCCAGCGCAATGCCAGCTCGTGCGACTGGAAGCCATAGCGCCGCAGCGCCCGGCCGGTGACCGTGGGCAGCGCACGGGCGATCGGATAGGCTCCGCCCCAGCTCTTGCGTGTGGACATGACGCCATCATGCCGTCCCCTCGCCAGCCTGTCATCGCACGGAGGGGTCAAGCCCGCGTGAACCCGCCCGCCGATCTCTCAAGCCGCCTGCTGGCCTGGTACGACCGGCACCGCCGCCGCCTGCCGTGGCGAGCCGAGCCGGGCGAGCGCGCCGACCCGTACCGCGTGTGGCTGTCGGAGATCATGCTGCAGCAGACCACGGTGGCGACGGTCGGGCCGTACTACCGCGACTTCCTGGAACGCTGGCCGACGGTCGAGGCGCTGGCGGCGGCGCCGCTGGACGATGTGCTGACCGCGTGGGCCGGGCTCGGCTACTACGCGCGCGCCCGCAACCTGCACGCCTGTGCCCGCGCCGTGGCCGAGGCCGGCGGCGTTTTCCCCGACACCGAAGAGGGCCT
>CAZVLI010000514.1:0-3645 GCA_964627965.1 uncultured Rhodospirillales bacterium | reverse complement strand
GCCTCATCAGAAAGATCGCCCAGCCGCGCGCAGTCGATGGTGTGAACGGTAACCCCTACGCCCTTGCTCATGATGCCGACGATACGGTCGCCGGGCAGCGGATGGCAGCAATCGCCAAAGTGCACGGCCAGGCCCGGCTTCAGCCCCTGGATCGGCACCGCGAACTCCTCGCGGCGGCGGCGGCGCAACCGCGCCGGCAGTACCCGGTTGATAGCCTCGATGGCGTCCTTCGGGCGCCAGCGTTCGCCTGGGAAGATCTTCGCCAGCATCTCGCGCGGGCTCGTCTGTCCGCGGCCGAGCTCGACGTAGACATCGTCGACGGTGCGCAGGCGCATCACCTTCGCGGCCTGCTCGATCGCCTTCTCGGTGAATTCGTGGCCGCTGCCGACGAACGCCTTCTCGGCCATCGCCCGGCCCAGCCGGCGGTACTCGTCACGTTCCTGCTGGCGCACGAAGCGGCGGATCGCCGAACGCGCCCGTCCGGTGACCACGAAGCTCTCCCAGGCCGGGTTCGGGCCCGCCTCCTTGGCGCGCAGGACCTCCACCTGGTCGCCGTTGTGCAGTTCCGTCCGCAGCGGCACGACCCGCCCGTTCACCTTGGCGCCGACGCAGGTCTCGCCGATCGCGGTGTGCACGGCATAGGCGAAGTCGACCGGCGTCGCGCCGCGCGGCAGGTCGATCACCTCACCGTTCGGGGTGAAGCAGAACACCTGGTCGCGGAACATCTCCAGCTTGGTGTGCTCCAGGAACTCCTCGGGCGAGTCCGCGTGTTCCAGAATCTCCAGCAGCTCGTGCAGCCAGCGGTAGCCCTCGCCGTCGGTCCCGGTGATGTGCTGCTTGTAGGTCCAGTGCGCGGCGACGCCGACCTCGGCGATCTCGTTCATCTCGTGGGTACGGATCTGCACTTCGATACGTTGCTGCCGCGGCCCAATGACGGTGGTGTGGAGCGACCGATAGCGATTGCGCTTCGGCGTGGAGATGTAGTCCTTGAAGCGGCCCGGCACCGTTGGATAGTGCCGGTGCACCACGCCCAGCGCCTGGTAGCACTGCATCGGGTCGTCGACGAGGATACGGAAGGCGACGATGTCGGAGAGCTGCTCGAAGCCGACATTGTACTTCTGCATCTTGCGCCAGATCGAATAGGGCCGCTTCTCCCGCCCGACCACCGTGGCCGCCAGGCCCGCCTCGCGCAGCTTCGTGTTCAGTTCCTCGGTGATCAGCGGGATCAGGTCGCCCGACTTCTCGCGCAGGAACTCCAGCCGGGCCACCACCGACTCGCGTGCCTCCGGATAGAGCTCGGCGAACGACAGGTCCTCCAGCTCCTCCTTGATCCGCTGCATGCCGATACGCTCGGCCAGCGGCGCGTAGATCTCCATGGTCTCGGCAGCAATCCGCCGGCGACGCTCGGGCTTCTTCAGGAACCGCAGCGTGCGCATGTTGTGCAGCCGGTCGGCCAGCTTCACCAGCAGCACGCGGATGTCGGACGACATCGCCAGCAGCAGCTTGCGGAAGTTCTCGGCCTGCTTGGATTGCTCCGAGCGCAGCTCCAGCGTCGACAGCTTGGTGACGCCGTCGACCAGCTTGGCGACATCGGAACCGAACCGGTCCTGGATCTGCTCCAACGTCGCCACCGTGTCTTCCTCGGTGTCGTGCAGCAGCGCCGTGATGATGGTGGTGGTGTCGAGCCGGTAGTCGGTGAGGATGCCGGCGACCTCGACCGGATGCGAGAAGTACGGGTCGCCGGAGGCACGCGTCTGCGTGCCGTGCGCCTGGACGGTGAACACGTAGGCGCGGTTCAGCAGGTCTTCGTTGACGTGGCTGTCGTAGGCCGCGACCTTCTCGACCAGCTCGTATTGCCGCATCATCGCCGGGAGCACCTCCCCGCGCAGATGCGAAGGGCCGGCGCCGCGCACGGCGTCGGCCCCCAAAAATGTGAAGTTTGCCGTGCCTGGAGCCGGCTATTCTTCCATGTCATCGCCGTCATAGCCGGACTCGGACATCCTCGGCATGGACAGCTTGACGGGGTCCATCTCGGCGTCCGCCCGCATGTGCTGGCTCAGCAGCTTGGTCGCCAGATCGTCCTCTTCCGGCTCGTCGACCTCGACGTGCCGCTGCATGCCTCGGATCACCGCTTCGCGGAGCTCTTCGGCCGGGATGGTCTCGTCGGCCACCTCGCGCAGCGCGATCACCGGGTTCTTGTCATTGTCCTCGTCGACGGTCGGCGCCTCGCCAGCGGCGATCTGACGGGCGCGCTGCGACGCCATCAGCACCAGCTCGAACCGGTTCGGTACTTTCTCGACACAATCCTCGACGGTCACCCGCGCCATGCGTGCGCTCCTCGTAAGCTCTTTGCGGTCAGAAGTGCGATCTCAAGACATAGGCCGTGCGGGCGCCGGGCGCAAGCGACACCTTGTCACGGCGATGAAATCCCTCGCCACTTGCCTGTCGCGGCCGGAATCGCCATGCTGCGCCGGCGGGGAGTGGCTTCATTCGAGATGGCGCCAGCATAAGGCGTCGCGTGCGCGTAACCGGCCGTATTTCAACGGCTTGAAGATTAGAAAAGGCATTCAAGTCCATGGACTTCTACCCCCACGAGAAGATCGCGTTGTTCATCGACGGCTCCAACCTGTATGCCGCCGCCCGAGCGCTGAATTTCGACATCGACTACAAGCGGTTGCTGGAAGAATTCCAGTCGCGCGGCACTCTCGTGCGCGCCTTCTACTACACCGCGCTGATCGAGGATCAGGAGTATTCCCCGATCCGGCCGCTGGTCGACTGGCTCGACTACAACGGCTACTCGATGGTGACCAAGCCGACCAAGGAGTACACGGACGCCCAGGGTCGCCGGAAGATCAAGGGCAACATGGACATCGAGATCGCCGTCGACATCATGGAGATGACCGCGCATATCGACCACGTGGTGCTGTTCTCCGGCGATGGCGACTTCCGCAGCCTGGTCGAGGCGGCGCAGCGCAAGGGCTGCCGCGTGACCGTTGTGTCGACCATCCGCTCGCAGCCGCCGATGGTGGCGGACGAACTGCGTCGACAGGCCGACCGCTTCCTGGAACTGGAAACGCTGATCCCGAAGATCGGCCGCGATCCCTCGTTCCGGCAGCAGGCCCAGGCCAATCGCGCCGAACCGGCACCGGCGGACGACGACTACGACGATTACGACGACGAGTTCGAAGACGATCAGCCGCACCGCAACACGCGCTAAGTCCAATCCGCTGAGCCCGCAACAACCCGAGCACGACTGCGCCCGCTGCCCCCGACTGGCGGCGTTCCGCGCCGACAACCGGACGCGCGAGCCGGACTGGTTCAACGCGCCCGTACCAAGTTTCGGCCCGCCCGATGCCAGCCTGCTGATCGTCGGCCTGGCGCCAGGCATGGGCGGCGCCAACCGTACCGGCCGGCCGTTCACCGGCGACTACGCCGGCGACCTGCTGTACGAGACCCTCGACCGGCACGGCTATACCCGGGGCACCTACGACAGGCGTCCGGACGACGGGCTCGAACTGATCGACTGTCGCATCACCAACGCCGTGCGCTGCCTGCCGCCGCAGAACAAGCCAACCGGCGCGGAGATCAAGGCTTGCGCGGACTTCCTCGTCGGCGAGCTGGCGAGCGGCCCGCGCGCCGTCCTGG
>CAZVLI010000513.1:0-3659 GCA_964627965.1 uncultured Rhodospirillales bacterium | reverse complement strand
GCTGACCGCCTCCGTGCGGGTCGCCCTCGGGCGCTTCATCACCCAGCATCTCTTTGGTTTACGGGAAGAAATTCCCGTGGTCACCCTCGACCCGATGTTGGACCACTTATTGCATCAGGCCCTCCAGGGCGCCGGTCCGGATCATGCCCTGGCCGACGACCATCAGGGACAGCAGCGCGATCAGCGCCGGGTCGGCGAATCCGGACAGCAGACGCCGCGCGTCCAGCGCCACGCCCGCGTCACCCTCCAGCGGCCAGAGCTGGAACAACAGCAGCAACGAGACAAGCGTGCCGATGGAGGTCGACTCCAGCCGGTAGCGCTCGACCGCGTAGGAGACGATGGCCGCCAGTGCGATGGCGAACACCGCCCACATCTGCCAAGCCGGTTCGAGAACGCTCACACGAAGGACCTGTATACTGCGGCGCGGCGCGGGATCGCCGTGGCCAGGACGTCGTACAATGCCACCTTTTGCCGTTTCACCTGCTGATATCGAAGCCGCCGCCAGGCAACTTGCCGGTCAGATCGTGCGCACGCCCACGGTGCGATCCGCGCGACTTTCCGCGCTGATTGGCGCCGATGTCTTCCTGAAGCTGGAAAATCTGCAGGCCACGGCCTCGTTCAAGGCCCGCGGCGCCCTCATCAAACTGCTGAGCCTGGGCCCGGAGGTCAAGGCCACGGGCGTGATCGCCATGTCGGCGGGCAACCATGCACAGGGTGTGGCGTTCCATGCCCAGCGCCTCGGCATTCCAGCCACCATCGTCATGCCGGTCGGCACGCCGACCACTAAGGTCCAGGCCACGCGGAGCTATGGCGCCAAGGTTGTTCTCTTCGGCGAAACGCTCGATGAATCAAAGCAATATGTCGACAAATTAATCTCCGAAGAGAACTTGACGTTGATCCACCCCTATGACGATCCGGCGATTATCGCGGGGCAAGGGACGGCGGCGCTGGAACTGCTGAGCGACCAGCCGGACGTCGACGTGCTGGTGGTGCCGATCGGCGGCGGCGGGCTGATCGCCGGCTGTGCTATTGCCGCGAAGGCGAAACGCCCGGGAATCGAGGTGCTGGGTGTGGAGGCGGAGATGTTCCCGTCGATGCACCAGGCGCTGGCCGGTCTGCCGATCAAGGCCGGCGGCCCGACCTTGGCCGAAGGCATCGCGGTGAAGTCGCCCGGCACGCTGACGCTACCGGTCGTGCGCGATCTCGTCACGGACATCGCGCTGGTTGGCGAAGTCTCGCTGGAGCGGGCGGTGGCACATTGCCTGGAATCGGAGAAGCTGGTGGTGGAGGGCGCGGGCGCGGCCGGGATCGCCGCGCTCATGGCCGATCCCAAGCGTTTCGCGGGACGCAGCGTCGGCCTCATGGTCTGCGGCGGCAACATCGACAGCCGGCTGCTGTCGGCGATCCTGATGCGCACGTTGATCCGCGACGGCCGTATCGGCCGCCTGCGTATCGAGATCAACGATCGTCCCGGCGCGCTGGCTGCGGTGACGGAGATCATCGCGCGGCAGGAAGGCAACATCGTGGAGGTGTCGCACCAGCGCCTGCTCGCCGATATGCCGGCGAAGCTGGCGGAACTGGAGGTGCTGGTCGAAACCCGCGATGCCGAGCATCTCGCCGAACTGGTGGCGGCGATGGAGGCGGCGGGCTATCCGGTCACTCAGCCGGCGGCGATCCGCTTGTAGGCGCCGCGGTAGAACAGCAGCGGCTGGCCGTCGGCGCTGTGGCGGACATTCTCCACCCGGCCGACGATGATGACGTGATCGCCGCCGTCGTGGCGCGCTTCGGTCTTGCATTCGAACACCGCCAGGGCGTCGTCGAGCGCGGGACAGCCGCTTTCGCAGATCTCGTGCGCCACGTCGTCCCAGCCGGAAACGCCCTTGGTCGCGAACCGGGTCGACAGCTTCTCGTGCGTGAGGTCGAGCACGTTGACGACGAAGTGCTCCGCCTTCGCGAAGTCGTCGTAGCGGCTGGCGGTGCGTGCCAGCGAATAGAGGATCAGGGGCGGGTCGAGCGAGACGGAGCTGAAAGAGTTGACGGTCATGCCCACCGGGTCGCCGTCCGCCGTCAAGGCCGAGATCACGGTGATGCCGGTGGCAAAACAGCCCATCGCATCACGAAACGTACGCGGATCGATCTCGGTCTCGGCCATCTGCTCCACTTCCTTGTTGCCCACGACTGCCCATCATCGGTACCCCGGCGGGGCGCATACGCTCAACCCATTCTTAACTGAAAGCAACCACGATCCGCCTGAGGTAGGGGCGCGCACCGGGCGCGCGAGAGACGTTCACGGGTGGACGACGACGGATGCTGTTCATTATCGGTCTGCTGGTGGTCATCGGTTCCGTGCTGGGCGGTTACATGCCGCACGGCGACATCGCGGTGCTGTGGCAGCCGCTGGAAGTGCTGATCATCTGCGGTGCCGCTTTCGGCGCCTTCATCATTTCGAATCCGAAGGGGGTCCTGATCGGCGCCGGCAAGCACATGGGCCGGCTGCTGAAGGGCTCGCCGCACAGCAAGGCGGCCTATCTGGAGCTGCTGACGGTTCTCTACTCGGTCTTCAAGCTCGCGAAGTCGAAGGGCGCGCTGGCGCTCGAGGCGCATATCGAGGACCCGGAAAACTCGTCGATCTTCTCCAACCATCCCTCGTTCATGAAGAACCACGAGGCGGTGGAGTTCCTGTGCGACACGCTGCGGCTGGTCACCATGGGTACCGAGAACCCGCACGAGCTCGAGAACATGATGGACGAGGACATCGAGACCCGGAAGCACGAGACGGAGCACATCGCGCATGCCGTGACCGCGGTCGGCGACGGCCTGCCGGCCTTCGGCATCGTCGCCGCGGTGCTCGGCGTTATCGTGACCATGGGTTCGATCGCCGAACCGCCGGAGGTGCTGGGCGCGCTCATCGGTGCGGCCCTGGTCGGTACCTTCCTCGGCATCCTGCTGGCCTACGGCTTCGTCGGCCCGATGGGCAAGAACCTGGAGAACTACTGCGAGTCGGAGTTCCGGTACTACGAATGCATCAAGGCGGGCGTGATCGCCCACGTGCAGGGCTACGCGCCGGCGCTGTCGGTCGAGTTCGCCCGCAAGACGCTCTATGTGCACGACCGACCGACCTTTGCCGAGGTCGAGGAGTCCGTGTCCAGCGTTCTGCCGGCCTAGGCACCGGAAACTAGGAAAGCGGGAGTCCAAGGATGTCCGCCGGCGGCGAGATCATTGTCAAAAAGGTCATCAACATCTCGGGCGGCCACCACGGCGGCGCCTGGAAGGTCGCCTACGCCGACTTCGTGACCGCGATGATGGCCTTCTTCCTGCTGCTGTGGTTGCTCAATGTGACCACGGACGAGCAGAAGAACGGTATCGCCGACTACTTCGCGCCAAAATCGGTCAGTCGCTCGCAAAGCGGTGCCGGCGGTCTCATGGGCGGCATCTCGATGGCGACTGAGGGTGCGCGCATCTCGCAGAACTCGCCACCCACCGTGGTGGTGGAACTGTCGCCGCCGAAACAGCGCAAGCCCACCGACGAGGACAGCAAGGAGCCCGGCGGCGAGCTCGACGAAGACGAGCTGCTGAAGCAGATGGCTGAGCGCGAGCAGAAGCAGTTCGAGGAGGCGGAGCAGCAGATCCGCCAGGCGATCCAGGAGTCGCCGGAGCTG
>CAZVLI010000512.1:0-3660 GCA_964627965.1 uncultured Rhodospirillales bacterium | reverse complement strand
CGATCTCTTCCGCGCCCTCGCCCAGGTTGTCGGCCAGCGCCACCACCTTGCCGGCACGGATGCCGACATCCGCGCGCATGGTATCGGCGGCCGTCACCACCGTACCGCCCCGGATCACCATGTCGAAATCGGCCATCGCTCGCCCTCCTGTTCGTTGCGGGCGAGTCTAGCGCGCGCAGCGTCAGCCGGCGAGACGCCCGACGGCGCGGTCCAGTACGCCAAGACCGGTATCCAGCACACGCCCCTTCCAGTCCGACGCGTCGGGGTAGAAGGCATCGCGAATGGCCGACTTGATCTCCCGACCGCGTGCACTGTCCAGCCGCCCGTGCCGGTGCAGCCAGTTGTCGGCCTGCAGCGTGCCGAACACCTGCTCCTCCGGGCGGGTACCGAACTCCAGCGTGATGGCCGCGCGGGTCGCATCCGGCGCCGCCCAGTCGAGCACCGTCCCGGTGTCGCCGAAGTTGTCCACGAACTCTGAACTGCCGTCCTCGGTCGAGGTGGCGTCGCCGAACCAGTCGCGCGACAGGGCTCGCCCTGCCTCGCCGCCGACCGGACAGCCCATCAGTTCCACATCGCCATAGCCGCCGTACCCGGTGTGAATGTCGACCAGCCCGACCGTGCGGACACCGGCAAGCCGCTTGCGCAGCGCCGACGTGAGCGTCGCCGCTGACCAGGTACGGCGCCGGCCGCCGTAGTAGAGCCCGTCGCCATGCTTGTACTGGCCTGCGACCAACGCGAAGAAAGTCGCTGCCCGGCCGTGCGTCGCGGCGAACGCGCCGACCGTCTTACGGGCTTTCTCGAGCGTCGCCGCCGTCAGCCGCTTCGGGCACAGCGCCGCATGCAACGCGTCGTAGCCCGGATTGGTCGGATGCGCCGCCTTGTGGTCGAGGAAGTTGCGATTGACGTCGACATTGTCCTCGTTAACCCGGCGCAGCCAGGCGAAGCCGAACGGATTCACCGCATGCACCAGAACCACCGCCAGCCCACGCGTCAGCTTCGGTCGCGTCGCCAGCAACGCCCGCTGGATCGCCGATCCGGCGAAACCCTCCACGCCATGCGTGCCCGATAGCACGACCAACGCCGACGACGGGTTCGCCGCGCCCAGCATCGCGATATCCATCGCAAGAGCCTCCCCATCCGGGCCCTTCAGCTTGTGGCGATAGCTCAACAGCGTCGCGCCGGCGGCCCTCGCTGCGTCGACGAAGCCACGCCGCGCCACAGCGTAGTCGCCGGCGAACATCCGATCCGCGTCCACCTGCACCTCCGCGGTTCCTGCCTCGCGCCCGCCTGCTAGGGTGCGGCGGTGATATGAAACGTAGTCGCGAGTTCGGGATGGAACAACGGATCAGCCTTGTGACATTGGGCGTGGACGACTTGGCGCGTGCCACGGCCTTCTATGAAGCGCTGGGTTGGCAGCGGTCGATGCGCGAGGCGGAGGGCGTCGCCTTCTTCCAGGCCGGTGGGATCGGTATCTCGCTCTATCCGCGCGACGACATGGCACGCGACGGTGGGCTGGCCGAGACCCGGGGCAATGCCATCGTCCTGTCGCACAACGTGCGCGAACGCGACGACGTCGACGCGGTGCTGGCTGAGGCGGTCGCCGCCGGCGGCGAAATCCGCCACCCTGCCGTGGATACCTTTTGGGGCGGCTATGCCGGCTCGTTCGCCGACCCCGACGGCCACGTCTGGGAAATCGCCTGGAACCCCGGCTTCCCGCTCGCCGACGACGGCTCGATCACCCTGCCGGACTAGCGCAGACCGTCGAACACAGCGTGGAGCGCATCGAGGCAAGAGCGGCCTAGCCCACGGGCCCGGGCCGGCGACCAGCCGGTCTCGGGTACCGGATGATCCGACGCGTCCTTGAATGGCTGCTCCAGCGTCATCGCCAGGCAACCGAAGGTCTCAGCGATGTAGTTCGTACACATCGCCAGGTTGGCCTTGCCCTTCGGCGCCTTGGGATAGCCTTTCGCGGTCTGGAAGTCCGGGCTCGCGGCGGCCAGCACCTTCTTGTAGCGCTCCAGCAGCTTGGCCTGGCGCTGGGTCAGGCTGGGAATCCCGTCGAAGCCGGCGATGAAGTTGTGCGGCAGCGCCTCGTCGCCGTGCACGTCGAGGCAGAAGTCGACTCCGGTGGCCTTCATGCGCTCGCGCACCACGAACACCTCCGGGCTCTTCTCCATCGTCGGCTCGGCCCACTCGCGGTTCAGGTTAGTGCCGACCGCGTTGGTGCGCAGGTGGCCACGCCGGCTGCCATCGGGGTTCATGTTCGGCACGACATGAAACACCGCCTTGTCGCGCAACGCCCGCGCCACCGCGTCGGCGGGATCGGTGAGGCGCTCCAGCCAGCCCTCCATCCACCACTCGGCCATGGTCTCGCCGGGATGCTGGCGCGCGATGGCCCAGATCGTCCGCTTGCCCTCGCCCGCCTCGCCGATGGTCAGCAGGTCCATGTCCTGACCGTCGAGCGTCGCGCCCAGCACCTCCTGGGTCACCCCGGGCCGGACGGCGATGCGCGCGACGAGGTCGGCGTGGCGCTCCATCGAGTAGGGCGCGAAATAGGCGTAGTAGACGCTATCGTGCGCCGGCGTGTGCGCGATCGTCAGCGTCTTGTCGTCGTACGACGTCGGCACCCGGAACCAGTGCTCGCGGTCGTAGCTGGCGACGGCCTGGTAGTCGCGGAACCCGGCCTTGTAGCTGACCTCGCCGGCATTGACGATCTTCAGCGCGCAGTCCTGCCCCGCCGCGCCGGTCAGGCGGAAGTAGAACCACTGTTTGAAGTTGCTGTCCTTGTCGTCGCGGATCCGCAGGCGGATGTCGTCGGCGGCGTCGGCCTTGTCGACCTCGATATTGCCGCCGTCGAAGGCGGAAGAAATGCGGATCATGGCGCGTTTCGGCCGGAACGGTCGCCCGCCCCGGCCGTCCTCATGGTTCGGTTTGTTGTTACTTCGGCAGCGTGCCCTGCACGCCCTCCACGTACCAGTCCATCGACAGCAGCTTGCCGTCGTCGATCACTTCGCCGGCCGGGATCACCTCCTTGCCGGACTGGTCCTTGATCGGCCCAGCGAAGGGATGCAGCTTGCCGGCGATGATATCGGCCTCGGCCTGCTTGGCCTGGGCCACCACGTCGGCCGGGATCGCCGGGTTATACGGCGCCATGGCCAGCATCTCGTCCTTCAGGCCGCCCCACGCGTCCTCCGAACTCCAGGTGCCGTCGACCACCGCCTTGGCACGCGCGACGTAATACGCGTCCCAGATGTCGACGATCGCGGTCAGGTGCGCCTTCGGGCCGAAGCGGGTCATGTCGGACGCCTGCCCGACCGCCCAGACGCCGCGCTTCTCGGCGACCTGGATCGCCGCCGGGGAATCCGTGTGCTGCAGGATCACGTCGGCGCCCTGGTCGATCAGCGCCTCGGCCGCCGCGCCCTCCTTGCCCGGGTCGTACCAGGTGTTGACCCAGACGACCTTGACCGTCGCATCGGGTCGCACGCTGCGCAGCGCCAGCGTGAACGCGTTGATGCCGCGCACCACTTCCGGGATCGGGAAGGAGCCGATGTAGCCGATGGTGCCGGACTTGGTCATGTGTCCGGCGATCAGGCCGGCAATGTGGCGCCCCTCGTAGAAGCGCGCGGCGTAGGTGGAGACGTTGGGACCGCGCTTGTAGCC
>CAZVLI010000511.1:0-3665 GCA_964627965.1 uncultured Rhodospirillales bacterium | reverse complement strand
TGAGGCGGGTCGTCATCGGTCCGGCCCCACGAACTGGCTGTCGTGGCGGGCCTCGGTGCCGTCGGCGAGGTCGCGGATCACGAAGTCGATCTCGCCCGACTGGTCGCGCGGCGCGGCGACCAGCACCCGCAGGCTGCGCAGTGCGTCTGGGCCGACGATGATGATGTCGGCGGTTTCGCCGGTCAGGCCGGCGACGTCGACCGTTGCGCCTTCGATGCCTTCCACGGAGAGCGCGAAGGTCCGCTCCTCGTGCACCTTGTTGAGAATCTTGACGGTGTAGCCGTTGCGGATCGAGCCGTCGCTGAGCTCGACGAACAGCGGTGCGCGGTCGTGTTGCGCGGTCAATTCCAGCACCGAACGACCGCTCAGTGCGATCAGCATCACGACCGCGGTGATCACCACGACGACGGCATAGATCGCGGTGCGCGCACGCAGCCAAGGGAACCGGGCCGGCTTGCCCTCGGCGCGGGCGGCCATGTTCTCGTCGCTGTCATAGGCGATCAGGCCGCGCGGCAGGTTGATCTTGTCCATCACCTCGTCGCACGCGTCGATGCACAGCGCGCAGTTGATGCACTCAAGCTGGGGCCCGTCGCGGATGTCGATCCCGGCCGGGCACACCGCGACGCAATTCTTGCAGTCGATGCAGTGGCCGCGCTCGTCCCAGTTCGCGTCCTTGCGGAAGGGCGCGCGTGGCTCGCCGCGATAGCCGCGATAGGTGACCTGCAGGCTGTGCTCGTCGACCATCGCCGCCTGGATGCGCGGCCAGGGGCACATGTAGGTGCAGACCTGCTCGCGGGCGATGCCGCCGAGCAGGTAGGTGGTGAAGGTCAGCACGCCGACGGAGATGTACGCCACCGTGGGCGCCCGTCCGGTGAACAGGTCGACCAGCAGGGTGGGTGCGTCGGCGAAGTAGAACACCCAGGCGCCGCCGGTCGCCATCGCGATCACCAGCCAGAGCGCGTGCTTGATGGCCCGCTTGGTCAGCTTGGTCGACGTGTAGGGCGCGTTGTCGAGGCGGATGCGGGCGCCGCGATCGCCCTCGACCAGCCGCTCCACCGCAATAAACAGGTCGGTCCAGACCGTCTGCGGGCAGGTGTACCCGCACCAGACCCGGCCGAACAGGCTGTTCAACAGGAACAGCGACATCGCCGCGATGATCAGCAGGCCGGTGATGTAGTACACCTCCTGCGGCCAGATCTCGATGAAGAAGAAGTAGAACTTGCGCGTCGGGAAATCGATCAGGATCGCCTGGTCGGGCGCGTCACCCGCCCGTTCCCAACGCAGCCACGGCGCCAAGTAGTAGATGGCGAGCGTCACCGCCATCACCGCCCATTTCAGCTTTCGGAAGGTCCCGTGCGCCAGCTTCGGGAAGATCTTCTTTCGCTTGGCGTAAAGCGAACGGCGCGGGGCCGCGTTGACGGCTGTGACGTCAACGCGCTCGACGACGCTCTCGTCGACGGCCCCGTCCATTCTCGCTACTCACCACCGCTTAGCGAATGCACGTAGATCGCAAGCTGCTTGATCGTAACCGGATCGAGCCGGTCGTCCCAGTTCGGCATCACGGCATTCTGCGGCCGGCTGATCGACGCGACGATCGAACCGAGGTCGCCGCCATAGAGCCAGATATTGTCGGTCAGGTTCGGCGCACCCAGCTCCATGTTGCCTTTGCCGTCCTCGCCGTGACAGGCGACGCAGTTGTCGACGTAGAGCTCGGTGCCGGCGACGGCTGCCTCGGCATCGTGTTCCACGCCGGCCAGCTTCTGCACGTAGGCGGCGACCTGCCGGATCTCGGCCCCGGTCAGGATCCCGTCGGTGCCGAAGCGAGGCATGTCGTTGACCCGCGCCTCGTCGTGCCCGCTGCGGATGCCGTAGCGCACCGTCAGCATGATCTGGTCGACGCCGCCGCCCCACAGCCAGTCGTCGTCGAGCAGGTTCGGATAGCCCGGCGCACCACCGCCGCCGGTGCCGTGGCACTGCGCGCAGTTCACCGCGAAGGCGGAGCGTCCGCCGGCGATCGCGAAGTTGTAGAGGTCGGGATCGGAGCGCACCTGGTCCAGGCTGGCGCCTTCCAGTTGCGCGGCCTGCTCGGCCCGGGCGGCGGCGGTCGCCGCCACGTCCTCGGCCACCACCGCACGCTGCGAGTGGCCGAGAATGCCCTTCGTATAGCCGGTGATGTACGGGATCGCCGGCATCGCGATCATGTAGCCGATGCCCCAGATGATGGTCACGTAGAGGGTCCACAGCCACCAGCGCGGCAGCGGCGTGTTCAGCTCCTTGATACCGTCCCACTCATGGCCGGTGGTAACGGTGCCGGAGAGCTCGTCGATGTCTTTGTGCTCTGCCACGGCTCAGTCCTCCCGCAGCGGCATTTCGGCCGCGTCCTTGAACTTCTTGGCGTTGCTGGGCCACAGGGCGTAGACCCAGGCGCCGACGGCGAGGATGACGAGGTAGACCAGACCCCAGGTCTGCGCGAACTCGGCCGCTTCGTGATAGGTCATCGGGCCCTCCCTAGCGCAGGTTGTCGCCGGTCGCCTGGTAGATCTCGAAGTCCACCAGGGTGCCGAGCATTTGCATGTAGGCGATCAGCGCATCGAGCTCGGACAGCAACTGAGGATTGCCGTCGAAATCCCGCACGATGGCGTTGGGGTAGCGCTCCTGGAACGCGTCGAAGTCGCCGTCCGGATTGACCTGGGCGACCAGGTCGGCCTTCGCGTTGGCGATCATCTCCTCGCTGTAGGGCACGCCGACGGCCGCGTTGGCCTTCAGGTGATCGGCGATGTTGGCGCTCGCGAGCGGCCGTTCGGCCAGGAACGGATAGCCCGGCATCACCGACTCCGGCACGATCGACCGTGGGTCGATCATGTGCGCCCGGTGCCATTCGTCGGAGTAGCGCCCGCCGACCCGGGCCAGGTCAGGCCCGGTCCGCTTCGAGCCCCACTGGAACGGATGGTCGTACATCGACTCCGCCGCCAGGCTGTAGTGGCCGTAGCGTTCCACCTCGTCGCGCAGCGACCGCACCATCTGACTGTGGCAGTTGTAGCAGCCCTCGCGGACGTAGATGTTGCGCCCGGCCAGCTCCAGCGGGGTGTAGGGGCGCATCCCCTCCACCTTCTCGATGGTGCTCTTCATGGCGAAGAGCGGCGCGAGTTCGAAGATACCGCCGATCGCCACGGTGACCAGGATGCCGATCACCATGATGATCGAGTTCTTCTCGAACGGTGCGTGTGAAATCTGCATCGCCCGTCTCCTCACGCCGCGTGCAGCGGGCTGACGGCCCGCATCGGGGCTTCGTCACGCACGTCGCCGCGCGCGGTCCGCCACAGGTTGTAGACCATGATCACGCTGCCCAGGACGAACAGCAGGCCACCCAGCGCCCGGATCCAGTAGAACGGGTTCATCGCTTCGACAGTCTCGATGAACGCGTATTGCAGGAAGCCCAGGTCGTCATAGGCGCGCCACATCAGGCCCTGCAGGATGCCGGACACCCACATCGCCGTGATGTACAGGACGATGCCGATGGTCGCGGTCCAGAAGTGCCACTCCACCAGCCGCAGCGAGTACAGCCGTGCCCGGCCCCACAGGATCGGCGTCAGGTGGTAGAGCGCGCCGAAGCTGACGAAGCCGACCCAGCCCAGCGCACCTGAGTGCACGTGGCCGACGGTCCA
>CAZVLI010000510.1:0-3670 GCA_964627965.1 uncultured Rhodospirillales bacterium | reverse complement strand
CGCGGCTGTGCGCCAGGCCGGCGGTCAACGCCGCCTCCTTCCCGAAGCAGCGGCTGAGCTCGACGACGCGGAGCCACGGGCTTGCCGGCACCATCGCGCGCAAGTCCGACAATGTCGTGTCCGAACTGCCGTCGTCGACACAGACGACTTCGAAGCTGTCGCCCAGCCCCTGCAACACCGGCAGCAGCCGCCCGAACAACGCCGGCAGCGCCTCGGCCTCGTCCTTCATCGGAATGACGATCGAAAGCACCGGAATATCCGCGTAGGACGGCTTCATCTGTGCCTGCTGATTCATCGTTTCTACCTTGCCACCAAGGGGCACGTCTGTCATCCGCGACACCGCTTGGCCGGCGACGGTGCGCCTGCCATGCTGGCGGCCAAGAACAATCAGGAGATTGAAACATGCGGTTGAAAGACAAGGTTGCGATCGTCGTCGGTGCCGGCCAGAGCCTGGGGGAAGGCATGGGCAACGGTCGCGCCACGGCAGTGCTGTTCGCGCGCGAGGGCGCGAAGGTGCTGTGCGTCGACCGCACGTCGGAAGCCGCGGAAGGGACCGTCGAGGTGATCCGCGGCGAGGGCAACGAAGCCGCCGCCTGCGTCGCCGACGTGACCGACACGCCTTCCCTGCATGCCATGGCCAAGGACTGCGTCGACCGCTGGGGCCGCATCGACGTGTTGCACAACAATGTCGGCATCTCGGTCGCCGGTGGCGATGCCGAGCTCGATAAGCTCACTGACGACGTGTTCGACCACATCGTGCGGGTCAACTTGCGCGGCACGATCATGGCGTGCCAGGCGGTGGAGCCGATCATGCACGCGCAGAAGTCGGGCTCGATCATCTCCATCTCGTCGGTCGCCGCCCGGGCGATCTACCCCTACGTCACCTACAAGGCGACCAAGTCGGCGATGATCGCCTTCACCGAGCAGCTCGCGGTGCGTGGCGCGCCGTTCGGCGTACGCGCGAACTGCATCCTGCCCGGCCTGATCGACACGCCGATGGCGGTCGACACCCGCGCCCGCGAGTTCAACAAGCCGCGCGCCGAAGTCGCCGCCGAGCGCGACGCGCGGGTCCTGTTGCGAAACAAGATGGGCAGTGCCTGGGACGTCGCCCATGGCGCGCTCTACCTCGCCTCCGACGAAGCGAATTTCGTCACTGGCGTGGCTCTGCCGATCGACGGCGGCGCGCTGATCCAGGTGCGCGGCGGCTAGGAGGCCTTGCTCTCGGCCAGGGCGCGCACGCGCGCGGCCGGCAGGTTGATGCGCACCGTCGTTCCGACACCGAGCTCGCTGCGCAGTTCCAGGCTGCCGCCATGCAGTTCGGCCAACGCCTTGGCAATCGGCAGACCAAGGCCGGTGCCCTGCTGCCGCGCGTCCGTCGGATCGCCAAGCTGGACGAACGGCGAGAGCACCTCGGCGAGGTCTTCCGGCGGAATGCCGGCACCATCGTCCCTGACGCTGATGACGAGTGAGCCATCGGGGCTGGTCTCGGCTTCGAGTCGGACGCCGCCGCCCGGCGCACAGAACTTGATGGCGTTGCTCAGGAGGTTCAGCAGGATCTGACGCAGCTTCACCTCGTCAGCCACGATCAGCACGTTCGGCAGCGGCGGCGACACACTTAGCTCGACGTCTCGCCGCTTTGCCTGGTCCGACATCAGCTTCGCCGTCGCATCGAGGAACGCGGCGCCGTCGATCTGCGTGTCGTTCAGCGTCTGCCTGCCGGCCTCCACCTTCGAAAGGTCGAGAATGTCGCTGATGATGTTCAGCAGATGCACCGCGCTGGCATTGATGTCGTTGGCGTATTCGGCATAGCGCGGCGGCGTGACCGGACCGAAGACGCCCAGCTTCATCGCCTCGGAGAACCCGATGATGGCGTTCAGCGGCGTCCGCAGTTCGTGGCTCATCGACGCCAGGAACCGGCTCTTCGCGCGGCTCGCCTCTTCCGCCCGCAACCGCTGGATGTCGAGTTGCTCGACCGCCATTGTCGCCTCGTCACGCGCCTGGCGAAGATGGTTGGCGAGGTCGGAATTCTCGAACCCCAGAACCAGCGAGTTGCGCAGTATGCGGTTCGCCCTCAGCCCGATGGTGCCCATGAACAGCCCGAACAGCACGGTGACCACGAAGATGCTCAGATGCGTCGTGTCGCCCTCGATGAGGTAGCAGATGGCCAAGGTACCGAATGGCGGGATCGCCGAGGCCAGGAAGATCTTGAGATGCGGCGACTGCTGCCCGACGAGGGTTATGCCGAGACCGAGAACGATAAGGCTGCAGAAGAGGTGGTTCTGGAAGTTACCGGGCTCCCAGGCCATCCAGATAAACGCGCCCCAGATCGCGCCATTGAAGCCGTAGAGACAGACAAAGGCGGTGACGCAGGCCGCTTCGGACCGGCCCGTCTCCAGACGATCGCGAAGGCATCGCAGCACCGCCACCAGGGCGATCGCCCACAGCAGCATGACCAGCCACCAGGTCGCGAGGTCGGCCACCGCGACCGCGCCGACCTCGGGCACGAGACCGGAGAAGAGAACGCAAAGCGCCGCTCCCCAACCGGGCCCAAGCCAGACGTCGTGGCGTGCGTGGCGGACGACATAGGAGAGCTGAGTCTGCTCGATCCGCCCCAAGAACCCGGGCCGTACGCGCGTCACTGCCATTCCAACCCTGAACCACCCTACGGCGCATCAGCGCCAACAGGCATGATTGTCGCCACCTGTCGTGTGCCGATGCGGTTACTCACCCCTCATCCTACGCGCTAATCGTTAACGAATTCCCCGGACCACCCAACGGACCACATCGGGTGCTACTTGCCGGCGCCAAAATGTTATAGTATTACAAAATATAACGTGAAATCGGACCCGCCCCTCATGCGCGACGTCACTCTGAATGCCTCGTTGATGCGCCTCGGCCTGTGGCCGCGGGTCGGCATCGGCGTGCTCGCGCTCGCACCGTTGTGGGCCGTCTTCTGGTGGGCGCTGGCATGAGCGCCGTGCTCGCCTTCCGCGACCTGACACTCGGCTACGACCGCCACCCGGCGGTGCATGGGCTGGACGGCGAGATCGCCGGCGGCAGTCTGCTGGCTGTGGTCGGTCCGAATGGTGGCGGCAAGTCGACGCTGCTGAAGGCCATCGCCGGCACGCTGCGGCCGCTCGACGGTGCGCTGAAGCTGGCCGGGATCAAGGCGCGCGACATCGCCTACCTGCCGCAGACCGCCGATCTCGACCGCAGCTTCCCGATCAGCGTCTTCGATCTGGCCGCCATGGGCCTGTGGCGGCGGCTCGGCGCCTGGGGCGCGCTACGCCGGCCGGACCGGGCCGAGGTCGAGCGCGCGCTGGCCACGGTCGGCCTCAACGGCTTCGAGAACCGCCCCATCGGCACGCTTTCCGGCGGGCAGTTGCAGCGCGCGTTGTTCGCACGCCTGCTGCTGCAGGACGCCAAGCTGATCCTGCTCGACGAGCCTTTCGCCGCCATCGATTCCGGCACCACCGCCGACCTGATGACGCTGGTGGAGCGCTGGCATGGCGAGCGCCGTACCGTCATCGCCGTCCTGCATGACCTCGACCAGGTTCGCCGGCATTTCCCGGAGACCCTGCTGCTGGCCCGCGAACCGGTGGCGCGCGGCGCCACGCCGGAGGTCTTGACGGCGGAGAACCTGTTCCGCGCGCGCCAGATGGGCGAGGCC
>CAZVLI010000509.1:0-3681 GCA_964627965.1 uncultured Rhodospirillales bacterium | reverse complement strand
ACTGGCCTGCCCGCCAGCATCGACCTGTCGAACCTCGGTGACACCGGCATCCGTATCGTCGGCCCGAACACCGGCGCCTATGCCGGCGATCAGGTCGCCGGAGGCGGCGACGTAAATGGCGACGGCTTCAACGACATCGGCATCGCCACCGGCCAGGCCAACACGTCCAGCTTCATCGCGTTCGGCAGCGCCACGCCGACCGACCTCGACATCGGCGACTTCGCCAGCGAGAACGGCGGCATCACCATCGCGCCTGGCGGCGTCGACTTCGACGGCTCCACCATCGCGATCATCGACGACGTGAACGGCGACGGCATCGACGACATCCTGGTCGGCACGCCCTTTGACGACCAGGACGGCACCGACACCGGCGCGGTGTACCTGATCTTCGGCAAGGCCGATCTCGGCAACATCGCGTTGTCGTCGATCGGCAGTCTCGGCGTCCGCATCAATGGCGCCGCCGACAACGAGCGTGCCGGCACGGTGGTCAACGGCGCTGGCGGCGATTTCAACGGCGACGGCTTCAACGACATCCTGATCGGCACGGCCGCCAACAAGGCCTACATCGTGTTCGGCGGGCCGGCCTTGCCGACCGACGTTTCGCCGGAGATCGACCTGGCGAGCTTGAGCGAGTCGCAAGGTGTGGTGCTCAACGCGCCGAGCGGCGTCTTCGGTATCGGCTCGACGGGCGCCGGTGCCGGCGACATCAACAACGACGGCCTCGCCGACGTCCTGTTCGGCGCCACCGGCTTCGACAGTTCGCGGGGCACGAGCTATCTGCTCTACGGCGTGTTCGAGGCCACCGCCACCACCGGCGACGACAGCTTCACCGGCGGCTTCCAGGGCGACACGATCAGTGGCGGTGGCGGCAACGATACGATCAACGGCGGTGGCGGCGGCGACAGTCTCGACGGCGGCGGCGACGACGACTTGCTGATCGGCGGCACCGACGACAGCAACGACACCATCGGCGGCGGCGCGGGCAACGACACCGGGTTCGGACAGGGCGGCGACGACTCGCTGAACGGCGGGGACGGCAATGACGACCTGAAGGGCAACGTCGGCAACGACAGTCTGACCGGTGCGGCCGGCGCCGACACCTTGCGCGGCCAGGTCGGCGGCGATCGCCTCGCCGGTGGGGACGAGGCCGACATGCTGTTCGGCGGCGGTGGCGACGACAGCGTCGACGGCGATATCGGCAGCGACGTGGTCAACGGCAATTCGGGCGCCGACACCGTCAGCGGCGGTGATGGCGACGACACCGTGCGCGGCCAGGGCGGCAACGACATCGTCAACGGCAACGATGGCAACGATCTGGTGCTCGGCATTTCCGGACTGGATTCGCTGTTCGGCGGCAACGACGACGACACGTTGACGGGCGGTGTCGGCAACGACCAGCTCACCGGTGGCGACGGCGCGGACGTATTTCAGTTCGGCGCCATGCAGGGCGCCGACACCATCACGGATTTCGAGGACGGGACCGACCTGATGTCGTTCGTCGGCGTGGCCTCGCTGGACGACCTGACCATCGTCGACGGCACCAATGGCGCCGAGATCACGCTGGCGGCGGAGGGCGACAGCCCGACCTTGCGGGTCACGCTGACCGGGATCACCGCCGCCCAGCTCGACGCGGCCGATTTCATCTTCAGCTAGCCGGCTCGCCCCGGCCGCGTCTGGCGCCTATATTGGCGGCGATTCGAACGCCGCAAGCTTGCAAGGAGTCCGCATGCCGCCGGTTCAGTACGATGTCGTCGGCATCGGCAACGCCATCGTCGACGTCGTCAGCCACGCCGACGACGCCTTCATCGAGGAACAGGGTCTGGGCAAGGGCCTTATGACCCTGATCGACGCCGACCGCGCCGTCAGCCTGTATGACGCCATGGGTCCCGGCATTGAGGCCTCGGGCGGCTCGGCCGGCAACACCGTCGCGGCGCTGGCGCGGCTCGGTGGACGCGGCTGCTACATCGGCAAGGTGCGCGACGATCAGCTCGGGCAGATCTTCCGCCACGACATTCGTGCCGCCGGCGTCGCCTACGACACCACCATGGCGACGGACGGGCCGCCGACCGCGCGCTGCCTGATCGTGGTGACGCCGGATGCCGAGCGCACGATGAACACCTATCTTGGCGCCTGCTTGAACCTGACGCCGGACGACATCGACGCCGACACCATCGCCGCGGCGCAGGTCACCTACATGGAAGGCTATCTGTGGGATCCGCCGGAGGCGAAGAAGGCGTTCCTGAAGGCAGCCGACATCGCGCACGGCGCTGACCGGCAGGTCTCGATCAGCCTCAGCGATCCGTTCTGCGTCGACCGGCACCGCGAGGAGCTGCGCGACCTGGTCGACGGGCATATCGACATCCTGTTCGCCAACGAGGCGGAGATTTGCTCGCTGTACCAGGTCGAGGATTTCGACGCCGCGGTCGAGCAGGTGCGCGGGCGCTGCGCCATCGCGGCGCTGACCCGTTCCGAGAAGGGCTCGGTGGTGGTGACCGCCGACGAGACCGTGGCGGTGGCCGCCGACAAGCCGCGCGAGCTGGTCGATACCACCGGCGCCGGCGACTACTACGCCGCCGGGTTCCTGTTCGGCCTGACCAGCGGCCGGTCGTTGACCGACTGCGCGCGCATCGGCGGCATTGCCGCCGCGGAGGTGATCGCGCATCTCGGCGCCCGGCCCGACACCGACCTCGCCGCGCTGGTGCGCGAGAAGCTCGGCTGACGGCCAGCGCCAGGGCAGGCGGAACGAGGAGACGGGCCCGACGGTGTTGAAAGGTTACGACCTGATGCAGCGGGCGCGGCTCACCTCGGGCTGCATCCTGTTCGTCTTCGTCGCCACCCATCTGCTCAACACCGCGCTGGGAAACATCTCGCTGGAGGCGATGGAGGCGGGTCGGCGGCTGTTCACCGCCGTCTGGCGCAACCCCGTCGGTACCACCGTCCTGATCGGCGCCTTCGCCGTGCATCTCTCGCTGGTGCTGTACACGCTGTTCCGGCGCCGCCGGCTGAAGATGCCGCTGGCCGAGGCGCTGCAGATCATCGCCGGCCTGTCGATCCCGTTCGTCGTCACCATCCATCTGCTCGGCACGCGCGGCATCCACGAGGTCTACGGCGTCAACGACACCTATGCCTTCGTGGTGCTGTCGCTGTGGGTGTGGGATTGGCAGCAGGGCGTGCTGCAGATCGTCGCGGTGCTGGTGGCGTGGACGCACGGCTGCCTCGGCCTCTACTTCTGGCTGCGGCTGAAGCCGTGGTTCGCCTCGGTGCAGAATGCCGGCTTCATTCTGGCGTTGCTGATCCCGACGCTGGCCATCGCCGGTTTCGCCAGCGCCGGCAAGGAGGCCGCGATCCTGGCGCAGGACAGCCTGTGGCTGCAGGCGCGGATGGCCGAGGTCGGCTTGCCGAAGGACGCGGCGGCGTGGGTCTACGATACGGCCGACTACATGCGGCTCGGCGCGCTGGCGGTGCTGCTGGCGATCTTCGCGGCGCGTTTCGTGCGGGTCGGGCTGGAGGGGCGGCGCAACCGCTTCACCGTGATCTATCCGGACGGCGCGCGCGTCGCTTGCGATCGCGGCCTGTCGGTGCTGGAGGCCGATATTGCCACGGCGATTGCCTCGGCCGGGATTGACACGACGGGCACCTCCTTGACGCTTAGCGCGATCTGGCTGTCGGATAGCTTGTTCT
>CAZVLI010000508.1:0-3705 GCA_964627965.1 uncultured Rhodospirillales bacterium | reverse complement strand
CAGGCCGGTCGCGACTCACGCCACGCGCGCCGAACAGTGTGTGGAAGATGGCGAGGAACGCCTGCAGCGGCGCCTCCGACGTGTCGTTCAGGCTGACGCCGTAGATGTCGAGATGCCGCGCGCCGTCGATATGCCCGAGCGCGTAGTCGTCCGTCGGCCGCAGATCGAGCAGCGTGACCTCGCCCAGCCGGTCGGCGAGCTCGGCCGGCGTCGTGAGATGGCGGCGGTGGGGGTAGGTCTCGGTGTTCATCGCGTTCTCCAGGTCGGGCCGCGTCGCCGCCCGGTCCGCCGCGCGTGCTACTGCCAGGGCACAGACTGGCGCTACAGTGGGCAGCAATCAAATTCGCGCAACACGAGGCGAGGGAGAACGTCATGGCCGGACGGGTGGAAGGCAAGGTCGCATTGGTCACAGGCGGCGGGTCGGGCATCGGGCGCGCCTCGGCGCTGACCCTGGCGCGCGAGGGCGCCGCCGTTGTCGTCACCGACCTCAACGCCAGGACAGCCGAGGAGACCGCCGCGATGATCGCCGAGGCCGGCGGCCAGGCCCGCGCCATGGCGCAGGACACCACCGACGAGGCGCGCTGGGGCGAGGTGATGGCCTCGATCCGCGAGACCGAGAAGCGCCTCGACATCGTGCTCAACAATGCCGGCGTCTCCAACGACGGCCGGCTGCTGAAGGAGACGTCGCTGGAACAGTGGCGCTTCGTCAACGCCGCCAATGTCGAAGGCGTGTACCTCGGCACGAAATACGGCATCGAGCTGATGGAGGAGGCCGGCAACGGCGGCTCGGTGATCAACATCTCGTCGATCTACGGCAAGGTCGGCGCCGTCGGCTCGGTCGCCTACAACGCCAGCAAGGGCGCGGTGTGCGTCTTCTCCAAGGGCGCGGCGCTGGAATGCGGCAAGGCCGGCAACGGCGTGCGGGTGAACACCATCCACCCTGGCTTCATCGAAACCGGCATGACTGCCGAGCGCTTCAAGAACAACACCAACCGCCAGTGGTCACTGAACCGCACCCCCATCGGCCGCCTCGGCCAGCCGCAGGACATCGCCAATGGCGTCCTCTACCTGGCCAGCGACGAGAGCAGCTTCGTCACCGGCGCCGAACTGGTCATCGACGGCGGCTTCACGGCGATCTAGGCCCTGGAGGTTACGTCGCAGATCGCGATTCTGGGCGGCGAGAGCTCTGGCGGCATCCTGCTGCAGGGCCTGCTGGACGCCAACCGGACCGCCGGACAGCCGGTCTACGATATGGTCGGCTTCCTGAACGACGCCGTTCCGGTCGGCGAGGAAATTCTGGGTGTGCCGGTCCTCGGCGGTTTCGAGCACTGGCGCGCGTTGCCGGGCGACGTGATGTTCGTCAGCGCCATCTACAACCCGATGGCGATGCGCGCGCGGTGGCAGCGGATCGTCGAGCTCGGCATCCCGCGCGAACGCTGGGCCGCCGTGACCCATCCGGCGGCGTGGGTTGGCGACAGCAGCCATGTTGGCGAGGGCTGCTACATCTCGCCCGCCGCCGTGCTCGCGGTTCGCGTGCAGGTTGGCGCGCATACCCGCGTCGGCACCGGCGTCCAGCTCGGCCATCATGTCGAGATCGGCACCTTCTGCTTCATCGGCGCCAACGCGACGGTCAACGGACGCTGCCGCCTCGGCGACCGGGTTCACCTCGGCGCCAACAGCGTGATGCGCGAAGGCGTATCGATCGGCGACGACGTCGTCGTCGGCATCGGCTCCGCCGTCACCGAGGACATTCCATCGGGTGTCATCGCCGCCGGCACCCCGGCGCGCGTGCTGCGCAAGATCGACGAGGCGTAAGGCACCGGCTGGACGGCGATCCACTGCAGGACGTCGCCAACGGCGTCCTCTACCTCGCCAGCGATGAAAGCAGCGTCGTCACCGGCGCCGAACTGGTGATCGACGTTGGATTTACGGCGATCCAGGGCGCACACAGCGTGTTGCCGCGTCGGTAATTCTTACACATCGCGCGCCGACAGGTTCGACGGGGCGCCGAATTCACCGGAAAAGTGGGAGCCACGAGGTTGGCTCGGGTTTTGCGTCACGGTGTTTTCCGACAGGTGTTCTAGGCTTGCTCATATGCGCTGTCCGAAGCCGGCGAGCAACCTTGGTGCAAAAACAGGGAGTTCGGTCAGTGAGAATGGGCAACGTATTTCTTTCGGCTGCCGCGGCGATGTTCTTGGTGGTAGGCCAGGCGCAGGCCGTCGTGGTGGTCGAAACCGAAAGCAACGATACGGCTGGCACGGCGGATATCGCCGGTGGCGCGGAAGTCACCGGGATTTCCGGTGAGTCCGAACTTGGCGATATCGATTTCTTCAAGTTCACGTTCACGGAGGCGGTTCGCTTCCAGATCGGAAACCTCCTTCCGGCCAACCTCAACAACGATGACGAACTCGATCAAACCGACATCGACCTTCGCCAGGCTGACGGTTCGTCGGTGATCGCGAACTGCGACGATTGCTTCTTCGACAATGCTGGTGATGGCAATACGGTCATCGACGAGCTTCTGAGCGCAGGCATGTACTTCGTCGTCGTCTTCGAAGACGGCGAGGAAGACGAAGATCTCGGCGACTACAGCTTCGACGTCACCATCACCAGCGCGGTTCCGGAGCCCGGGACGCTGGCGCTGCTCGGCCTCGGCCTCGCGGGCATCGGCTTCGCGCGGCGCGGGCGGAAGGCGTAAGACACTATTCACCGCCCCGCATCGAATGCGGGTGCGGGGCGGTGGTTACTCCTAATGAGCCGGGTGCAGCGGCTCGGTTCTTGTTCGATCGTTCCCCGTCACACATCCTCTGAGACGACCTAGTCGTCGTCCCCCGCCGCCGCTTTCGGGCCGAAGCGCGTCGACACGCTTTTCGGCAGGCCGCCCGGGTCGACCGGTATGCCGTGGGCGACCTGGTTGTGAGTGTGTGCGAGGTGGTGCAGGCCGAAGGCGTGCTGCATCGCGGCGCGGCGGCCCATCTGGTCCTGGGCGTAGTTCACCGCCTGCTTGGTCAGGCGCAGCGCGAACATTGGCTTGGCCGCGATCTTCTGCGCCAGCGCCAGCGTCGCGGCCTCCAACTCGGCGCGCGGCACCACCTGGTTCACCATGCCCAGCGCCTTGGCCTCTTCCGCCGCGATCCAGTCAGACGTGAACAGCCACTCCTTGGCCTTGCGCACGCCGATTTCGTAGGCGTGCTGGAAGAACTCCACGCCGGGGATGCCCATCTCCACGACCGGGTCGCGGAATTGCGCGTCGTCGGCGGCGACGATCAGGTCGCAAGCCCAGGCCAGCATCAGGCCTCCCGCGACGCACTTGCCCTGCACCTGGGCAATGGTCGGCTTGGCCAGGTTGCGCCAGCGCTCGGTCATCTCGATGTAGATTTCCATCTCGCGGCCGTAGCGGCCGGCCGCGCCCGCCTCGTCGAAGCCGGCGAAGGTGCCGACCACCGGGAAGTCGCGCCAGGTCTTCTCGCCGTCGCCGGAGAGGTCGTGGCCGGCGGAGAAGATCGGATCGTCCGCCGCCAGGATGATGACCCGGATGGAATCGTCCTGCGCCGCCGTGTCGAACGCGTCGTTCAGCTCGTAGGTCATCTGCAGGTCCTGCGCGTTGCGCTTGTGACCCCGCGCCATCACCACCCGCGCCACGCCCTCGGCCGGCGTCTCGTAGCGTACCGTCGCCTCGCTCATTGCTTGTCTTCTCCCAGAACC
>CAZVLI010000507.1:0-3708 GCA_964627965.1 uncultured Rhodospirillales bacterium | reverse complement strand
GCGGTCGCGGCAACGACTCGCTGGACGGCGGGCTCGGGGCCGACACCATCGTCGCTGCGCCCGGCCAGGGCGACGACACGGTCGGCGGCTTCGAGGACACGCTGGATCGGATCAGCCTGGTCGGCGTCGCCACCTTCGACGATCTGGTCATCGAGCAGGCCGACTCCGGCGCGATGGTGTCGGTCGAGGGGCTGCGCCTGACGTTGCCGGGCGTTGCCATCGCCGACCTCAGCGCCGACGATTTCATCTTTTCCTAGAACGCAACAACGGGGAACGAGCCATGTCCGCAGAAGCCAATCTGAAAGAGCACGGAATCGAACTGCCGCCGGCACCCGATCCCGCCGGCAACTACGTCCGCGCGGTGCGCAGCGGCAACCTGATCTTCATGGCCGGCGCCGGCCCCACCCGTCCGGACGGCAGCCGCATCTCCGGCAAGGTGCCGAGCCAGATCGACATTCCCAAGGCGCAGGAAGCCGCGCGGCTGACCGGCCTGAACTTGCTGGCCAGCTTGCGCGGCGAACTCGGCAGCCTCGACAAGGTGAAGCGCATCGTGAAGGTGTTCGGGATGGTCAACGCCGATCCCGACTTCGAGCGCCACCCGGACGTGATCAACGGCTTCTCCGACCTCATGGTCGAAGTGTTCGGCGACAAGGGCCGGCACGCGCGCTCGGCCGTCGGCCTCGGCTCGCTGCCGTTCCAGATCGCCGTCGAGATCGAGATGGTGGTCGAGGTCGAGTAGCCGCGTACGCGGCCCCAAAAAGAGATGGCCGGGTCGAGCCTGGCCATGACGAGAACATACGCGTCATGCCCGGGCTTTGACCCGGGCATCTCTGATTGTCAGTCGCGGTAGGTCGGGTCCTCGCGGTCCAGCTTGCGCAGGATCGCCGGCCACGCCAGCTCGGTGATGGCGCCGCTCTCGATGCCGGACCGCATCAGTTCGCCGGCCTTGCGCACCGACTCGTCCGACGTGGTGATTGTTTCCACGCCGCCGGCCAGCGCCATGACCTGCGCCTTGCAGGCCCGCTCCAGCGTGTACATCCGCAGGAAGGCATCGCCGACCGTGTTGCCGACGGTCAACGTGCCGTGGTTGCGCAGGATCATGAAGTGCTTGTCGCCGATGTCGGCGACCAGCCGCTCGCGCTCGCCCAGGTCGACCGCGATGCCCTCGTAGTCGTGATAGGCCAGATCGTCGATCAGCGTCGCCGCCTGCTGCGAGATCGGCCGCAACCCGTCCTTTTGCGCCGATACCGCGATACCCTGATCGGTATGCAGGTGCAGCACGCACTGCGCGTCGTCGCGCGACATGTGAATCGCGGAGTGGATGACGAAGCCGGCCTCGTTCACCGTGTAGCCATTGTCGAGCACGATGTTGCCGTCCAGGTCGATCTTCACCAGGCTCGAGGCGGTGATCTCGTCGAACATCAGGCCGTAGGGGTTGATCAGGAAGTGATGCTCCGGCCCCGGCACCCGCACCGAGATGTGGGTGAACACCAGGTCGTCCCAGCCGAACATCGCCACCGCGCGGTAGCAGGCGGCGAGATCGACCCGCAGCTGCCACTCCTCGTCGCTGACCTGCTCGCGCACGCTGCGCCGCTTGTCGTCGAATGCTACCGACATCGGGTATCGCTCCTCGCCCCGCCATGCATATCTGTTGCTTAGCTTAACATATGGCCGGCAGCGCTGGGCAAGTGGCCGCCGGGCCTGTAGATTCCCCGTCCATGAGCCGTCCGCACGCCCGGCCTTCGCGATGACCGAGCCGCCCGCCGCGCCGAGTGCCGGCAACGGCCACGCGATTTCGCCGCTGACGGCGGAGTTCGTCGACCGCGCCACCGAGGACGACTATCGCCGCCACAGCTATGCCGAGGTCGCCGGACCGGCGCGTTACGCGCTGCTGATCTCCAGCGCCGTTTTCTTCCTTTTCGGACTGGTCGAGTACGGCACTTTCGGCGCCGACACGATCTTCTTCATCGACCTGGCATTGCGCGCCGGCAGCCTGATCCTCGGCTTCGTCGGCGCCGAGATGGTGCTGCGCCGACCCGACAACCACCGGCTGGTCGACCTCGCCGTCAGCGTCTTCGAGATCTACTGCGCGGTCGCCTTCCTGCTGGTCTTCGTGTTGCGCCCGGACTGGCCGATCCGCGACTTCACCACCGTGGTGACGGTCTGCGCGATCTACTTCTTCCTGCCGAACCGGTTCCTCTACCTAACGGCGATCGCGGTCGCCTTCACCATCGCCTCGGAGATGGTCGCGCTGGTGGCGTTGCCCGACGACGCCCGCGCGCTACCGAACAGCACCGACGAACACGTCGCGCAGCTCCTGCTGCTGCTCGGCACCAATGTGATCGGAATCTTCGCGGCGCGGCGCATCGGCATCGTGCGGCGTCAGGAATACGCCACGCTGGCCAACATGCGCCGCGTGCTGGCGACCACGCCGCTGCCGACGCTCGTCACCCGGCTGGACGACGACCTCGTGCTGTTCGCCAACGACCGCGCCAGCGACCTTTTCGGCGATGTCGGCGACCTGTCGGGCCGGGCCTGGGGCAGCTTCTTCGAGGACGTCACCGACCGCCAGCGCCTGCAGCACCTGATCCGCCGCGACCGGCAGGTCACCGACTTCGAGCTGCCGCTGCGCACGCGCGAGGGCAACCGCATCTGGGCCATGCTGTCGGCGGTGGAGGCCAGCTATTCCGGCCGGCCGGCCGCCATCGTCAGCCTGCAGGACATCACCAACCGGAAGGCGCACGAGCTGGAGTTACGCCGCGCCAAGCTGGAGGCGGAGCGCGCCAACGAGGCCAAGTCGGCTTTCCTGGCGACCATGAGCCACGAAATCCGCACCCCGCTGACCGGCGTGCTGTCGATGATCCGGCTGCTGCTCGATACCTCGCTGTCGGACCTGCAGCGCGACTACGCCGAGACCATTCACTACTCCGGCGAGGCGCTGCTGGAGATCCTGAACGACATTCTCGACCTGTCGAAGGTGGAGGCCGGGCGTCTTGAGTTGGACACCGTGGAGTTCGACCCGGCCAAGCTGATCGATTCCATGGTCCTCTTGATGTCCGGCCGGGCGCAGGAGAAGGGCATCCAGCTTCGCGCCGAGTTGCCGGATCAGCCGATCCCGCCGCTGACCGGCGATCCGGCCCGGCTGCGTCAGGTGCTGCTCAACCTGATTTCCAACTCGATCAAGTTTACCGACACCGGCACCGTCACCGTTCGCGTCGAACGCGCGGAACCGCTGCCCGGCGCGGCGGAGCCAGGCGACGACGAGGCCGTCGAGTTGCGCTTCGGCGTCACCGATACCGGTATCGGCATCCCGGAAGACGCCCGCGAGAACCTGTTCACCGCCTTCACCCAGGCCGATCCGTCAATCGCGCGCCGCTTCGGCGGTACCGGACTGGGACTGGCGATCTGCCGTCACCTGGTACAGGCGATGGGCGGCCGCATCTGGGTCGACAGCCGGCTTGGCGAAGGCAGCACCTGCTGGTTCACGGCGCAGTTCCGGCGCGCGGACCCGTCGCTCGCGCCGATGGTCGCCGCGGCGGCGGGCGACGCCGGACGGCCGCTGCGGATCCTCGCCGCCGACGACAACAAGTTGAACCAGATCGTGGTCTCCGCCTTGCTGGAGCGACATGGGCACGACGTGGTAGTCGCCGCCGACGGCGCCGCGGCCGTCGACCTCGCACGCCAGCATGCGTTCGACCTGGTGCTGAT
>CAZVLI010000506.1:0-3708 GCA_964627965.1 uncultured Rhodospirillales bacterium | reverse complement strand
GCGACGCATTTGTAAAGGCTGCCGACACTCACGATGCGCCCGACGCCCTGGTAAGCCCACCGCGCCGGGTGCGCCGGTGAGGAAGCCAAGGTAGGCAAGAGAAGGGCGATATCGCAGAATGCCGACGCAATTCGGCCGGGAATTCGGATGGTGCCGGCCCCGCGCCGGTGTAAGGCGACGGGGACACACGCGCATGCCGGACATGACACGCCACGTGGTGCCGCGCGGCAGTCCCTTCTCCTGGTCGATGACCGAGGCGCAACTGGGCCGGCTCAGTGTCGTCGGCGAGGTCGCCGAGGTCGTCCTCGAGACGGAAATCATGTCCCCGCCGGTGCAGCGGGCGCTGCTGCATCGGAGAGCCTTCGAGGAGGCCAGGGAGGCGGCGGCGCGCCTGCTGGTGCTGGAGGCAGGATGCCTGCTGTCGCCGGATGCCGGCGCGGTCCTTCAGCGGGTGCTGGCGGAGTTGGGCGAACGGCGATGGGACGTGATCCATCTCGGGGCCGCGACCAGGGGCGTCGAGCCCGTGCCCGCGGCCGGCCTGACGCATGTCGTCGCCGCCGGCACGGCCACGGCGATGTTCGCCAACGTGTACGCGGCCGACGCACTGGAGGCGCTGCTATCGCTTCTACCGGCCGACCCCGCCGCGATGGCCGATTGGCTCGGTGCGCGGCAAGCTCCCTTCGAGGACATCATGCTGGAGCTGCCTGATCGGTATCTGGCGCAGCCAGTGGTGGCGTGCGTCCCGGAACTGTTGCCGTACCTTGACCCCAGCCGTCGCGACGGTTTCGTCGAGGGCGTGACGCTTTCAGGCCCGGTGGTCGCACCGGCGGCAGATCGGGCGGCCGACGATGCGTGAGGGTCCGGCGGCATCGTCTTCGCCAACTTCGCTGCCGCGCATCTTCGTGCAAATCCCGAGCTACCGGGACCGGGAGTGCCAGTACACGGTGCGCGACCTTTTCCAGAAAGCGCGGCATCCTGAGCGCATCTTCGTCGGCATCTGCTGGCAGTTCGATCCCGAGTTGGACCAGGACTGCTTTCGCATAGAGACACGGCCCGCGCAGGTGCGGCGCGTCGACTTCCACGCCCGCGACGCGATCGGCCTCGGCTGGGCACGGTTGCAGGCGCAGGAGCTGTGGCAGGGCGAGGAATACACCCTGCACATCGACAGCCACATGCGGTTCGCGCCGGACTGGGATCACCTGATGCTGGAGGAGCTGGCTGCCTGTCCGTCGGACTGGCCAGTGCTGACGCTATATCCGGCGGCCTACTGGCCGCCTGACCGTCTGGACGAAGCGACGTTCACCTCGTCGGCTGTCCAGGTCGTCAAGCGTATTGGGCCGGATGGGATGCCCTGGTGCACGGTGCGGTTCGCGCCACCGGAAGTCCCGGTTTCGGCGCCGAAGCCGGCGTCGGGTGTCGCGGGCGGTTTCATTTTCGCGCCATCGCGGATGATACGGGACGTGCCGTCCGACCCCGAGGTCTACTTCATCGGCGAGGAGCCCAACCTCGCCGTGCGCCTCTACACCCACGGCTTCGACCTGTTCTCGCCGCGGACGTCGCTGATCTACCACTACTACCGACGGGTCGACAGCCGCCGCCCCTGGGACGATGCCGACCCCAGGCCGATGACTGAGCGGACGGCGACGCGGATGCGGCAGCTGTTGCGGCCGCGCCCGGGCGATGCCGCCGAGCTGGGCCGGTACGGGCTCGGCCCGGCGCGCAGCCTGGCCGAGTATGAAACGTTCGCCGGTGTCAGCATCGCGGCGCGGAGCATCGCCAGTTACGCGCTGTTCTATCCCTTCGTCTATACCGACGAGACGGCCCGCACCTTGATCGACACCGTGGGCCTGACGATCGCGGACGAGGCGATGCTGTTCGTTTTCGGCGAAGAGGGCGTGCTGTTCTCTGGCCGGCGGCAGCGGTTCTACCGCCTCAATCAAAGTGCGACGCTTCTTTGGTGCTTGCTGGAGGAGGGGCTGGCGCTCGACGCGATCATCGAGCGCTACCGCGCGGCGGCCGGTGACATTCCGGAGGCGGACGCGCGGCGCATCGTGCAGAGCCAGATCTGCCACTTTCATAGCTGGGGTGTCATGGCCGGCTATGCGCCGCCGGACATGAACGATACCGAAGCAGGTGACGAGCCCGTCGAAGACCGGTCAATCGCCTGGGCACCCCGGCTGCCCACGTCGCCGCCACCGATCGAGCGGCACTACCGGATCTTCGGTCGTCGCTTTCGAGTGCTGTTTTGCGGAGAGCACTATGCCGAGGCGATCGAGCCGCTGCTGGTCCCGCTGGCGGTTGCGACGGACGACGCGGCGGCAGCCGAACACACCATCAAGGTGATGGGGGTTGGGCCGTTCCACTACCTGATCCTCGACGACGTGTTCCCGCCGGACATCGTTTTGAGCGAGACGATGGTCGCCGCGCAATTGCTCGCATCGATCCGCAAGGCCCTGGTGCAGGACAGCAGCGCGCTGGTGCACGTCCTTGGCGCGGTCGCGGCCGGGCCTGGCGGCGATGCGGCGATACTGGTCGGACCCGGCGTGAATGCCGTCAGGGTCAGCCTGCGGCGCGACAGCACACCGACCGGAAGCCTCGCCGGCCAGTGCTTGCACTACGACGAGACGCTGCAGGGCGTCGACCTGATCCAGATCGATCGGACCGACGGCAGCTTGCGTGTCCTGCCGGCGCCGGTCGTCGTTCCCGACGGCTGGGCCGGAGGCACCGAGCCGTTGCACGCTGCCCTGGCGGAGCTTCCGTTGCATGCCGGGTTCGGACCGTCGCAGGCGCGGCTGCCGGCGCTGGGTGAGAGCACCACCACGCAATCGCCGCGGCCGCGATGGCTGATCTCGCTCCGCATCGACCCTGATCGCTACACTGCGGCCGAGTTCACGACCCTGTCCGTTGCCGATGCGCTCACGGACTTGATGGACTGCGCGAACCGGCGGCCACGCCCATCGCGCGCCGACGATGCCATGGCCCTGGTCGACTGGGTGGAGGCGACGCCGTCGCTGCTCTTGCTGACGGCCCCGAGCACCGCCGCGGCCGCCACCCTGATTTCGGAGTTGATGGCTTCATAGTCAGCCGTCGACGACGAGACCGCCCCGGCGTCAGGAGTTCAAGAAGCCCGCCGGCGCCCCATTGCCGCCGACCCGCCATTCCCAGCGCAATTTGCTCACGGGACCTGGCGTCCGCCTTCATCAGAATTAGGTATGACATTGGCTGTCAGTTGCTGTCTGTCTGGCAGGTCTTCTGGCGCACGACGCGCCGAACTGCGCGCCGTCCGCACCGGGGCTGGGCGCTAGCGGGAGTGGTTGGCCACATTGCGCGACTCCGACACACCGTCGTCAGCCGACAGCAGCGACCTCGATCTCGTCGCGGCAACCTATCGGTATGTCGGAGACGACAGCGCGTTCTACGAATGTCTCGCCGCCTGGACCCGCAAGCTTGCGGCTATTCCCGAGGGCAGGCACGGCGCGGCGGAGGAGGATCGCCTCATGGGCGGTCCCCTGCGCGGATTGAATGCGCTGGTGGAGCGGATGGCCCATCCCGCGGCGCGAAGCCCGGTCGAGGAGGCGGTCAGCGAGGTCGATGCTGCCGCGATGGTTGTCACGTCGCGCGGAACCGTCGTCGCGTTGAACGCCGCGGCGCATGCCCGGTTCGGCGCGGTCCAGGGCCAGACGAACGCGATGAACTGGCTCGATCCCA
>CAZVLI010000505.1:0-3712 GCA_964627965.1 uncultured Rhodospirillales bacterium | reverse complement strand
CACGGACAGCGTCGACGGCGCCACCTCCGGAGCCGGCTTCTCGACCAGCCCCTTGACCTCCGCCAGGCGGCCATCGTCGGCGCCGGTGTCGAGCACGCCGTAGCGCTGGGTGTGCTCGCGCGGCACGTCCATCACCGCGACCACGTTGCCGCCAGTCTCGGCGTGCACGTCGACCATCTGCGCCAGGCAGGAGCGCTTCGACTGAATCAGGTCGTCGGGCAGCAGCACCGCGAAGGGCTCGTCGCCAACAAGATGACGGGCGCACCAGACGGCGTGCCCCAGACCCAGCGCCTCCGGCTGGCGCGTGTAGAGGACCTGCCCGGCGGGCGGGCGCATCTTCTGTACCAGGTCCACCATGTCGGCTTTTCCGCGCGCTTCCAGCGTCTGCTCAAGCTCGTAGGAGAGGTCGAAATGGTCCTCGATCACCGACTTGCCGCGACTGGTGACCAGGATGAACTGCTCGACGCCCGCGGCGGCGGCTTCCTCAAGCGCATACTGAATCAGCGGCTTGTCGACGATCGGCAGCATCTCCTTGGGCATGGCCTTGGTCGCCGGCAGAAACCGGGTACCGAGGCCGCCCACGGGAAATACCGCCTTGCGGATCTTCCGTGTCATTTAATGGGACGTCCCTTGCGCCGTGGCGAGTACTGATCGCCTGGGGATGCACGGTTTGTGCCACGCTCGCGGCGCGGCTTCAACCTCACGAGCCGAGGAGCACGTCCTTGGCCTGGTTGATCTTCGCCGCCAGGTAGGTGGAGCCGCCCTGGTCGGGGTGTAGCTTCTGCATCAGCGTGCGGTACGCGGCCCGAACCTGCTCCGCGCTGGCGCCGGGTTCCAGGCCCAGGATGTCGAGCGCCTCCTCGCGCGTCATGGCGCCGCCGGGCGGCGGTGGCGCCGACGACGACCGGCCTTCGTCGCCCTGACGCCACTGCTCCCCGAAGGCCCGTTCCAGGTACGATTCGAGCAGCTGGGCCGACGACGGGTCCTCGCGATGGCATTCGGCCAGAAGGTCGAGCAGCTGATCGCGGTCGAGCTCGGATAGCTCCTGGCCGGTATGCGCGCCCTTCAGCACCGTGCCGCGCATCAGCCCGGTGTCGTGCTCCAAGGTCATACGCAGGTAATCGGTGGTGACTTCCGAGGATTGCCCGGCCGAACGCTGCCCACCGCCGAGGCCGCCAAAGGTTCCCGGCCCCAGGCTCGGCAGACGCCAGCGCCGCAACAGGGCGAATGCCAGGAACCCGAGCGGGAGGCCAAGGCCGAAACGGCCGGTAAACATCAAGAAGATCGCCATCGCGCCGCAGATCACGGCGCCCGCAAGCCGAAGATAGCGCGCCAGATCAGCCGGATTGGCGTTCACGAACCAGCGCCCGGCCAGCAGGACCGCCGCCAGGACGCAGACGCCGAGAAACAGCCAGGCCATCGAGCTGCCTCAGCCCTTCCCGAGCTGGTGCGCCAGCAGCTTCACGTCGCCGCCGCGCTTGGCGGAGAAGTCGGCCAGCGCCTTGCGCCCGCCGGCGGCGTACACCGCGACGGCGCTCAACAGCGCCTTGAGCTGGCCCGGGCTGGAACTGTCGAAGCGGCAGAAGGCGCCCTTGGTGATCTCGGCGACCTGGCGGAAGCCGTTGGCCGCGTGCTGGTCCAGACCCTCATGAAACATGAAGCAGGGCACGCCTCGCATCGCCAGTTGCCCGGCGGCGTGGCAGACGTCGTCGACCGCTTCCTCCAGCGCGTCGCCGACGAACACCACGGCGTCGATCTTGCGCTCGCCGGCCGCCTTGGCGGCGTAGTTCAGGAAGCGCTGCAACTGCGTGTGGCCGCCGAGGCAGCGCACGCGGGTCATGTAGGGAATGAGATCGGCCGACGACGACACCCAGGGCGTAGCCCGGAAGTCGCCATGGCCGCGATAGAAGGCGAGTTGCACGTCGAGACCGCCCAGCGCCGCGGTCTCGGCGAACATGTCGCCCTGGATCTGGCAGGCGGTGTCCCAAGTCGGCTCGCGGCTCGCGGTCGCGTCCATGCCGAACAGCAGCCGTCCACGCTGACCGGCCGGCCGCGCGTTCGGTGTCGCCGCCAGCTTGTTCAGGAACGCGGCGACGTCGGCCTCGGTGCCGCTTCGCTTGGCGACCGGGCGATCATCGCCCGCCATGTCGGATTCCCGGTGTTCGCGTCATGTGCACACCATTACATGGCGGCGCTGGCCTGAGTGTCCAGGGCTGGCAGGTTCAGGTTCGTCATCAAGTTGGCCAGCTCGGCCCGGGCGGCGACGTGGCTCATGGTCAGGTTGACCTCCGCCGCCGGGTCGCGAAGGTCCAGCAGGGTGAGCCCGTTGAGGAACATCTCGCGGTAGATCACCCGCTCCGACAGACCGGCCAGATGCCGGAAACCGATGCGCTTGGCCAGCCGCTCCAGGACGTCGCCGACACGGCGCTTGTTGCGCGCCTCCAGCGAGGCCAGCCGGTTGCGCATCACCACCCAGTCGATGCTGCCGCGATCGGCCTGAGCGCGACGCTTGCGCGCCTCCCAGACCATCTCGGCGTAGATCGACGGGCCGAGCACGCGATAGTCGTCGCCATCCACCCGGGCCAGCAGGTCGAGGTCGACGAAACTGTCGTTGATCGGGGTGATCAGCGTGTCGGCGCGGCCGTGGGCCAACCGAGACAAGCCGCTGTCGCGGCCGGGGCAGTCGATGACCACGAACTGCGCCGCGCCGCCGACCCGTGCCATCGCGGCCTGAAACGCTGACTGCTCCTCCGCGTCGCGCGCAGCCTGGCTGTCGGCGTGCGAATGGTGCACCACCGCATGTACCGACGTCGGCAGGTACAGGCCCTTGGTGTCGATCAACCGCTGACGGTTTTCGAGGTAGCGCGACAGGGATTGCTGGCGATCGTCGAGGTCGAGGCTGCCGACCGTGGCGCCGGATTTCAACAGCGCGACGATGATGTGCATCGCCGTGGTCGACTTGCCCGAGCCGCCCTTCTCGTTGCCGAGCACGATGATGTGCGGCCCTGACATATCCTGCGCCCTCTCCGTTGCCGGCCGACCATAGGCCGCGTACCGGCACCGTCAAGCGGCTCAGTCGGCGACGATCTCGGCGTCCGGATAGAAGGCGTGGAAGGCGAAGGCGTAGTCGACGCCGTAGGCGACGTCGGTCCATTCACCGGCGCTGTCTTGGCGCTGCACGACGATGTTGCCGACATCCATGCCCTCGGAAATCTTCGCCTCGTGCATCGCCGAGTTCTGGCCCTCGGTCCAGGTGATGCGCAGGCCGTCGTCGGTCTCAACCTTGCCGCGCTTCTTCACGTACTGCAGTGCCCACGCGCGTTTGCCGACCTTCACCACGCGATCCAGCGGCATGACGTTCTCCGGATAGCCGCCACGATAGAGGAACGGCGCGCCGGAAAGGTCGTAGCCGACATAGGGCGTCAGGCCGTAGTTGCGCATGTCCGGGTTGTTCGGCACCAGGACCACCCCTTCAGGGGCGCGCGCGGCGAAGTTGGCCAGCGATTCAAGGCGCGCGGGAACGATGTCGAGCTGCGTGCCGAGCAGTTCGCCGACGATGGCCCTGCCCTCGAACTGCTGCCACCAGCTCTCGGTCTGGCGGTCGTACATCACCAGGTCGGAGTTGCGCAGCTTGCCCGTGGTGCCGAAGTCGAGCACCCGGTCGCCAACCCGCCGGTCGAACACGATGGCCGCGTTGCACAGCGGACAGTAG
>CAZVLI010000504.1:0-3713 GCA_964627965.1 uncultured Rhodospirillales bacterium | reverse complement strand
TTCGCGCTCGGCGCGGTGGCGCTCGTCGCGCGCGGTCTCTTCCTCGCGGGTGACGGCGGTGAGGCGCTGGATCTCCGCCTGCTCGCGCTCACGCTCCTTGTCGATGAGCTCGATCTCGCGATCCTTCTCCGCCCGTTCGCGGGTCAGGCCACGACGGATCTCTGCCAGCTCGACCTGCTCCGACTTCGCCAGCAACTCGACTTCGCGGTCGCGCTCCGCCTTCTCCAGCGTCAGGCGGCGCTGCACGTTGGCCAGCTCTTCCTCTTGCGCCTTGGCGATGATGGCGATCTCGCGGTCGCGGCGTTCCTGCTCCAGGCTCAGGGCCTTGCGGATCTCGGACGTCTCGCGGCGACGCTCTTCCTCGCTGGCCGAGATGTCGCGCTCGGTGCGTGCCCGGGTCAGTTCTTTCTCGTTCTCGATCTCTTTCTCTTCGACCGCGCGGCGCTGGTCGAGGACATAGATCTGCTTCTGGCCGAGCTGCTGCGCTTGCTCGTTGGCGACTTCCTTGTCCTGGTTGGCGCGCGCGAAGGCTTCGTTGCGCTCGATCTCCAGCAGCTCGAGCTGGGTATCGAGCTCCTTCTGGCGGATCGCGACGGTGGTGCGCTTTTCGGTCGAGTGCACCTCGCGCCGGGCGTTCGACGTGATGTCGGTGATGACCTTGAGGCCCTCGGCATCGAACACGTTGTCGGTCTTGAAGAACTCCTTGGAGGTCTGCTCCAGGGAGGTGATGGTCACCTCCTCAAGCACCAGGCCGTTGGCGGAGAAGCTCTCCATCACGGCTTCCTTGATGCCCTTGGCGAAGGCGTCGCGGTTCTCGTGCAGTTGCTTCAGCGTCATAGTCGCGGCGTAGGAGCGGACGGCGGAGACCACCTTCGCTTCCAGCAGGGCGCGGACCTGCTCGGCCTCGAATGTCTTTTCGCCGAGGGAGCGGGAGGCGGTCAGCACCATGTCGTCGGTGTGGCCGACGTGGGCGTAGAGCTCGACGCCGATGTCGACGCGGATGTTGTCGATTGTCAGCGCCGCCTGTTCGCGGGCGCGGGAGACGATGATCTTGAGGGTTTCCAGCGAAACCCAGGTGACCTCGTGGAAGACGGGGAGGACCAGCGCGCCCTTGCCGAGGCAGACCTTGGTGCCCATGAAACCGGTGCGGATGAAGCACATATTCGCGGGCGCGCGTTTGTAGATCCATATCGAAATCACGTACAGGATCGCGATCACGATGATCGCGGTAATCAACAACGCAATTCCGATACCCAGCATAGTCGTCGTCCCTGTTATTCCCGGTTGTGTGCGCCGGTTGCCCTAGCTTACCCGCTTGAGCCGCCGTCGCCACCTGGTTCGCGTGATTGGCCATGGTCGGCCGCCGGCGGGGTCGGGCGGCGGCGTCGGAGTTGTTCGCGTAGTGCCTCGGTCGCACCACGGTCGAGGATCGCGGTCGCGCCCGATACCACGACGCCGAAGTGGTCGCGTGCGGCCTGGGCGCTCACCAGGCGGCGGGCGACGTCGGCGCGGACCGCCTCCGGATCGCGGGCCAGCGGGTCGCCCCAGCCGCCACCGCCGGCGGTCCGGAAGATGATGCGGTCGCCGGCCTTCACCGGCACCCGGGCCGCGTTCGGTGGCAGCGAGGTACGGCCGCCGTCCTTGCGCTGCAGCCATTTCTCGGCCTGGCGGCCGGCCTGGCCGCCATTGTTGCCCCAGGCCGGCATGATCTCACGGTCGTCGTGCAGCGTGACCAGGCCATCGGTCAGCAGGCGGTAGACCTTCTCCACGCCATTGCCGCCACGGTGCCGACCGGCGCCGCCGCTGTCGGCGATGGTCGTGTGGGTCTCGATCAGCACCGGCCAGGCGCTTTCCAGGTCTTCGGTGGCGGTGGCGTCCTGCCGGGGCCACCAGGCGTGGCCGTCGGCGCCGTCCCCGGCCGGACGGCCGGCGAGACCGCCGAGAACGTCGTCGACGAGATGGAACGGGGCGCCGTCGCGATCGGTGCCGGCGAACTCGAACTGCGCGGCGCCGCCATAGCCACCGGCCGCCGCGGTCTCCGGCGCGCCGCGGCTGAGTGCGCCGACCAACACCTCGAATTGCCGTGCCAGCGCCTGGCGGCCGCCGCCGAGCGGTGCCGGCTCACGCGGGCGCAGGACCGTGCCGCGCGGCAGCGTGACGTCGATCTGTTCGAAATGGCCGTCGTTGAAGGCGACCGACGGGTCCGCGGTGCCGAGGAGGTAGCGGGCGACGTAGGCCTTGAACAGGCCCGGGCTCAGCATCAGGTTCGCCGGTCCGGCGGCCTGCGCCGCGCTACCGGTCCAGTCGAAGTATCCGCGCTCGCCTTCGCGCCACAGCGTCAGCTTCAATCGGAACGGGCCGTTGCCGAGACCGTCGGGATCGACGCTGTCGTGGAATGTGCGCGGCTCGGCCGGCAGCATGGACTGGATGCGCCGGGCCATGAGACGGGCACTGCGCGCCAGCAGCGCAGCCAGGCCGTCGCGCAGCCGGTTGGTGCCGAACCGACGCGCAAGTTCCGCCAGGCGGCGCTCGCCCAGGCGTGCAGCGGAGAGCATCGCCATCAGGTCGGCCTGGCGCTCCGCCGGCTGTGCGGCGTTGACGGCGACGAGGTCGAGGATCGCCTGGACCATCGTGCCGCGCTCGGCCAGCTTGACCGGCGGGATACGAAGGCCCTCGTCGCGCAAGCTGGTGATGGCGCCGGGGTGGTCGGCCTGCATCTGGCCGAGGATGGCCGCATAGCCGACCAGCTCGTCGTCGACGAAGGCCGGGACGACCAGCAACCACTCGTTGAGCGAGCTCACCGTGCCTTCGGCACCGTAGGGATCGGCGACCAGCAGCACGTCGCCGGGGTTGATGCCACCGCGCCGGGCGCCACGGACGGCGGCGGCGACCGCGCCACCGAACTCTCCGGCGACCATGCGGCCTTGCGCGTCGGCCAGGATCGGCGCCTCGCCGTGGCGCTGGTGCAGCGCCGCCGAGGCCGAACGACGACGCAGGACGGCATCCATCTCGTCGCGGATGTTGCCGAGCGCCTTGCCGAGCACATCGAGTTGGATCGTCGCCGGTGCGGTGCGCGGTGCCGGCGCCGGATGAGCCGCGAGTTCGGATGCCACCGTCGCGGGCCGTGATGTCTCTGGGGGGGGGGCTTCGGCGGGCGCAGGTTTCCGCGCCGCCGGTGCCGGCGTCTCGCTCGGCTCGCCGGTGATCGAGCGTCGCAGGATGCTGTCGAAGGCGTCCCGGTTCGACCGCAAGAGGTCGTCGAGCGACACCGTGGTGGCCAGAGGTCCCTTGTCCGACATCGCGTCAGGCCGCCGGCTGGATGATAAGAGCGCCGTGGCCATCGACCTCGGCTGCGTGGTCCGGCAACACCAGCGTGGTGGCGTCGGCCTGGGTGATCAGCGCCGGGCCGGCGACGCGGGCGCCGGCGCCGAGCCGGTCGCGGTCGTAGACGTTGGCAGAGACGAACTCGCCATCGGCGAACAGGCGCTGCTGGCCAGTGAGCGCAGAGGACGCGTCGCCGCCACGTGTCGTGCGGGCGCGCTCCGGTACCATACCGCCGGCCGTGCCGAAGGCGCGCAGGCCGGTGAGTTCGACCGGACGGTCCAGTGTGAAGCCATGCCGCCGCTCGTGCTCGGCGACGAAACGCTGCCTCAGGTTGGCGATGTCGAGATCGGCCGGGTCGACTGTCAGGGTCAGGACGTTGTCGCCGCGCC
>CAZVLI010000503.1:0-3719 GCA_964627965.1 uncultured Rhodospirillales bacterium | reverse complement strand
AGACCACGACCGAGGTGGCGCGCACCGGCTTGCCGTTCTCATACTGCAGCGTGACCTGGCTCTTGCTGTCGGGGCCGAACCACGGCGCCGTGCCGGCGCGCCGGTCCTCGGCCATGCGGCGCAGGATGGCGTGGCTGTAGAAGATCGGCGCCGGCATCAGCACGTCGGCGGTCTCGTCGCAGGCATAGCCGAACATGATGCCCTGGTCGCCGGCACCGAGGTCCTTGTTGCCGGCGGCGTCGACGCCCTGGGCGATGTCGCCCGACTGGCCGTGCAGATAGATCTGCACCTCGGCGTTCTTCCAGTGGAAGCCGTCCTGCTCGTAACCGATTTCCTTCACGCAGTCGCGCACGGCCTGTTCGATCACGTCGTGGCCGACGTCGCCGCGGGTCTCACCGGCCAGCACCACGCGGTTGGTCGTGGTCAGCGTCTCGCAGGCGACGCGGGCGTTGTCCGGATCGGCGGCCAGGAACAGGTCGACCACGGCGTCGGAGATGCGGTCGCAGACCTTGTCCGGATGGCCCTCGGATACCGATTCGCTGGTGAACAGGTAATCGCCTCGGCGCATGTGGTCCTCCCTGACTGCCAGGGTGACACGGCCTGGCGAATGCGGACTGTCGTGATGAGTGCTCGTGAACGGCCGTATCGTTTAGCGCCCGCGCGCCGGCCCGGTCAAGAACGGCTTGTCCCACCCACGACGTGGGCCAGTGGGCGGAAATTCAAGGGGTTCGCGTGTCAGCCCCACAGCCGCGCGCTGGCGATGCGGGCGCCCTCGCAAAGCGCCTCCAGCTTGGCCCAGGCCACGTCCTCGGTGGTGAAGCAGTCGCCGGCAATCGTGCCGAAGCCGCAGTCGGTCGACGCGATCACCCGCGCCCTGTCGCCGACGCAGGCGACGCAACGCTCCAGGCGTTCGGCCACCAGCAGCGGGTGCTCGACATAGTTGTTGGTGGTCTCGATCACACCAGGCAGGAGGATCATGCCGTCTGGCAACGGCTGGTCGCGCAGTGCTTCGATCTCGTGCGCATGGCGCGGGTTGGCGAAGGGCAGCGACACCGCGCCGACATTGGCCTGGTAGATCACCGGCAGCACGTCGCCGCAGGGCACATCGTGTACATGCGGCCCGTCGCGGTTGCCCCAGCAGACGTGCAGGCGCACCTGGTCCTTGGGGATACCGTCGAGCGCCTGGTTCAGCGCCGCAACGTGCATCTCCAGCGCCTCGATGAACTCGGGCAGCGACTTGTCCTGGTAGAAGCCCTGGCTCTCCATGCCCATGTCGGGCGCGTCGATCTGCAGCACGTGGCCGCGCTCAACGATGGCGCGGTACTCCTTGGCCAGTTCGCCGGCCAGCGCGAACACATACGCCTCCTGGCTGTCGTAGTAGTTGTTGGCGAGGCAGGTCGCGGCGAAACCCGGCGAGACCGCCGTCATGAAGGTCTCCGCGAAACCCTTGCCGGCCGCATCGAGACCATGGCGGAAACTGTCGCACTCGGCCTCCAGGCCGGACAGGTCGGCATACTCCAGCGGGCCGATCGCCTGCGGCCATTCGTAGACGTTCATCCGGCGCCGGCCGGACGTGTTGGTGAACTCGAACCAGGTCGGAAACTTCTGCGCGTCGAGCGGGATCGGCCGGGTGTGCGCGCCGCCCTTGCCGAAGCCGCGCATGCGGCCGGCAATGTAGGAGGCGAAGTTCGGCCGCGGCATCTCGCCGTTGTTGCCGATGTCGACGCCGGCGGCGAGCTGGCGCGCGACGACCTGGTCGGTTGCACGGGTGACGGCCGCGTCGAAGTCGGCGGCCGCAACCGGCTCGCCAGCCTCGCGCGCGATCAGCAGATCGGCCAGGCCGTCGACACGCGGCAAGCTGCCGACATGGGTGGTCAGGATTCGGTCGTCGCTCTTCAGCATGGGCCCTCTCTCGTTCGGCCCAGCATAGCGCAACCGATGAAGCCGTCAGCCCGCCTCGTCGACCAGCGTGGCGTCGGTTCCGAGCGACTTCATCAGATCGAACATGCGGCGACGCACCTGCGGGTCGGTGATGCGGTAGTAGGCGCGCACCAACTCCAGCGTCTCACGCTTGTTCATCTGGTCGTGCTCGAAGCTCGACTGACCGGGCTCGGCAAATCCACCGGCCGGGGCGCCGCCCTCGCCCGCCATGTCGTCGAAGAAGAACGACACTGGCACATCAAGAATCTTGGAAAGCTGGAACAGTCGACTGGAACCGATGCGATTGGTTCCGCGTTCGTACTTCTGCACCTGCTGGAAGGTTAGCCCTAGCGCTTCTCCGAGCTTTTCTTGGCTCATCCCAAGCAATGTTCGGCGCAGTCGCACCCGGCTGCCGACATGTATATCAACCGGATTCGGGTTCGCCGTCATGGTACTCACCCTTACTCTGGCCATCGGGATCGTGCCCGCGACCTGAGTACAACCATAGGACGGCATATTAATGTATGTCTAGCGCATGCAACCTGGAGCAGCGGTCTTTTACACGCGAAACGTCAGTTAGTGTATCGTAACAAGCGAGACGATATGGCCGTGCCCAACAACACCAGCGCGGCGACCAGAACCGGCATGTGGCCATAACGGGTAAACGGCGTCGCTTCCCGTAGCGCGCCCGGCAACGCGGCGTCGATGGCGCCGTCGGTGTTCAGCGGCAGGGACTGGCGGACCTGGCCGCGGGCATCGACGATGGCAGAGATGCCGGTGTTGGCGGCGCGCACCAGGGGCAGTCCCTGCTCGATGGCCCGCAGCCGGGCGATATCGAGATGCTGGCTCGGGCCGCCGCCGTCGCCGAACCAGGCATCGTTGGTCACGTTCAGCAGCCAGCCGGCGCGTCCGGCACCGCCGACCTCGGCCGCGAAGATGACCTCGTAGCAGATCAGCGGCTGAAACGGCGGTACGCCCGGCAGGTTGAGCAGCACCTGGCCCTCGCCGGGCGCGAAATCGTTGCGCCCAGGCACCACCTTCTCGATCCCGAGCACGCGGAGCAGCGGGCGAAACGGCATGTACTCGCCGAACGGCACCAGGTGGTGCTTGTCGTAGCTGGCGATGACGCGGCCGGTACCGGCGACGGCATGCAAGCTGTTGCGGAAATTGGCTCGCCCGTCGGCCTCGACCACGCGGGGGGATCCGGTGAGCAGCACCGCGTCGTCCGGCAGCGCGGCGGCCAGCGCGCGACGCACCTCGTCGTCGCGCTCCAGCAGCAGCGGGGTCGCGGTCTCCGGCCAGATCACCAGATCGACGGGCTCGCCCTCGCTGAGCCCGCTCAACGTCGCCAGGTGCTTTGCACGCAGGTCGGGCCGCCATTTCAGATGCTGCGGCACGTTCGGCTGCACCACGCGCAGACGAATTTCAGTGTCCGGTGGCAACGGCGCCGCGAGACGGCCGGTTCCCCAGACGTGCCCGGCACCGAGCAGCATCAACATCGCCAGGTTCGCACCGAGCGCCCGGCGCCAGCCGGCGGAGGCGAAAAGCGCCGGCGCGGACGCCGCGAGAACGGTGAGCAACGTCAGGCCGAGCACGCCGACCAGTGCGGCGGCTTGCGACACCGCCGGCCACGCGACCCAGGCGTCGCCCGCCTGGTTCCACGGAAAGCCGGTGAGGACCCAGCCGCGCAGCCATTCCAGCAAAGTCCACGCGCCGGCCAGCGCCGCAGACCAGGAGCGCGCCGGCGGCACCCTGCGCACGCTGCCGCCGGAGCAGACCGGTCGGACCCGGCTGGCACT
>CAZVLI010000502.1:0-3726 GCA_964627965.1 uncultured Rhodospirillales bacterium | reverse complement strand
GGTGCCCGTGGAACAAGTACGCCCAGGCCGCGCGCGAAACGCGGCTCGTCGGCCCGCCCGATCTCGCCGCGCCGGACCTGCGCGCGCTCGCGGCGCTGGACGACGCCGCCTTTCGCCAGCGCTTCGCCGGCACCCCGGTCAAGCGCCTCGGCCGCGACCGTTTCGTCCGCAACGTCCTGATCGCCATCGGCAACAGTGGCGATCCGAGCCTGGCCGATACTGCTGAACGCCTGCTGGCGGACGCCTCGCCCCTGGTCCGCGCCATGGCCGTGTGGGCGTTGGGTCGACTGGCACCAACGCGACAAGAACCAGAGTAGTTGCTGGCGGGAACTATGGGAATCGTCGATTAGTTGACAACCTCAAAAGACTTTAGGACGGAATCAAGAAGACCATTATCGGTAGTTTTCTTCGAGGTAGTATAAAATTGGTCTGACAATATTGTATTAATTTGGTGTTCCATACATCTCTTCGAACTTCGATACAATGCCCTCAACAACTGCAATCATCTCGCATGATACATCACTGATATCATGCGTACCATCAATGAATACAAAGGGCTTTAGGAAGGCCGCTCGGGGCATATCATCTGCCTTCCAAGTGTCTGTATTCCCTATTCGACTTAGCTCAAGACCAGATTTGGCAGCCGGGAACGCGTTGGCTTGCTGGTGAATCAATTGCTGGACAATGCCGAATATAAACATCATTACCGGCAGCGGGCCCTTATGAGCATCTATGCGATTGAGCGGTACCCTAACGTCGATAGGTAAGCGATGCTTGTCCTTACTAGCTAAGTCCCTCAGAATGCTGAGCGGATGATACGGTGGCCATGTATGCTCATGAGTTCTATGGAATTCATGGTAAGGTTGAAATTTTTCTAATGCCTCGATGGTTTCGGAGCTCAACTCGCCCATTCGTCGCTTGGTTGCTGCTGAGAACGCCTCCGGTGTGTCGCATATGGGGAACTGAATCTGATTAGGCCTCTTTGGTTTTCCGTTACTGTCGAGTAAAAGCAACTGATATGCTAGGTGATCCAATGATGACATGAGATTTTGAACAAGATCACCTAGCAATACTGAGCAGCGATCAAGATATTCTGAAAGATCGGGAATGTTGCTAACGTATAGAACTAGTTCTTTCGTGCGCTGATCAGGTTTTATTCCTAGGTGTATCCGATTGCCAGGTTTATCCTGGAAGTTTTTCATCGTTTTCTCGAGATCTCCTTTGTGTTCTTCTGCTCTTTTGAGTTTATCATAGGCGCCCTTAAAACTCGTCGACATTTGCTATGGGTCCATACTTGTTGAATCCCTTGGCGGCAATACGAGACAACTCTCTACTTCCCCGTCACCAGCAGCTCGCTCAGTTCCGTCTCGGCGGTGACGGCGACCGGCTGCGTCGGGTAGCTCTCGATGATCTTGGCGTAGTCGGCCTTGCTGCGTTCCAGTTCGCGACCGGCGCGCAGCATCCGCGCCCGTTCCAGCAGCGCCCAGACGTTGGTCGGGTCGATCAGCAACGCCTCGTCCAGCGCGCGCAGCGCGTCCAGCGGCCGGCCGATGCGGTTCAGCGCGGCCGCCTTCACCGCCAGCGTGTCCGGGTCGTAGCGGAGGATCCGCGTCTCCTCCAGCACACCAAGCGCCTCCTTGCCGCGCCCGACTTCGACCAGCGCGCGGGCCAGCTCGAACCGCAGCGCCAGGTTCTCCGGGTGACGGTTCGCCGCCGTCTCGATCACCTCGGCGGCGCGTTTCGGTTGCCCGGCGAGGCGCAGCGCGTCGCCGGCCTGGCCGTAGATCGTGCCTGGCGGCGTGCGGCCGGCCTCGACCCCGCGCGCGGCGAGTTCGAGCAGGATCTCGGCCGCCTTCTCGTAACGGCGGAGCTGGATCAGCGCCAGGCCGACGCAATGCAACGCGCCGCCGTCGCCACCGGCCGAGTACCAGACCCAGGCCGACTGGTGCGCCTTTTCGGGTTGCGTGCGCACCAGGTCGAGGCACGCGGTGTACTCGGTGACGTGGTCGATTTGCTGTGCCGCCGCTGGCGACGCCAGCAGAAGCACGCCGAGCATTGCGGCCCTACTTGTCCTGAACATCCATCTCTTCCAGGTAGGCGCGGGCGGCATCGCCGGCCGGCGTGCCCTCCCACGCCAGCGTCAGCGCCAGCCAGTCCTCGCGCGCGCCGGCATCGTCACCGGCCGCGCGCCGCAGCAGGCCACGCTCCAGCAACGCGTTGGGCTGCCCCGGTTCCAGGTTGAGTGCCGTGTCGACCGCCTTGCGAGCCGCGTCCGGCCGGTCCAGGTGACGCAGTGCGGCGGCCTTGAAGGCCCAGACCTCGGCATCGTCCGGTGCGGCTTGCAGGGCCCGGTCCAGGGCGTCGAGCGCCTCCGGATAGCGGCCGGCGTCGCCCAGGATGCGGGCCCAGTCGACCAGCAGCCCGGCGTCGTCCGGCGCCCGCTCCAGCGCCGAGATGATCGCCGTTTCGGCCCGGTCCAGCCGGCCAGCCAGGAACCAGGCATTGGCCGCCTGGCCCAGCACCGCCGCCGGCGACACGTCGCCCTTGTCCTGCTGGCTCTGTGCGATCTCCTCCAGCTCCAGCGCCGCCGCGTCGTACTGCTTCAGCTCGATCAGCGCCAGCGCCGCGCAATGCCGTGCCGCGTCGCCGCCACCGAGCGGCTGCCACGCGCGCGCCGCCTCGTAGGCATCCCACGGCGCCTGCCGGAGCAGCTTCAGGCACGAACGATACTGCGCCGCGTGGTCGACCGGTGCCGCGGCCAGCGCCGGTACCGGCAACCAAAGCGCCAGCAGCAATTGAGACAGGAAACGCATCCGCCTAAGGTCGCGGCGCCGCTCCCAATCCGCAAGGCCCCACGATGTCACAGCGTCTCTTCTGTTTCGGCCTCGGCTACAGCGCCCGCGCGCTGGCCGCGTTGCTGCGTCCTCAGGGCTGGCACGTCGCCGGCACCGCACGTTCGGCCGACGCGGTCGATGGCATCGAGCCGATCCGCTTCGACGGCGCTGGCCCGATGGCCGACACGGCCGAACTGGCCCGCGCGACGCACGTGTTGGTCTCGGTGCCGCCCAATCGCGATGGCGATCCGGTCCTGCGCTGGCACGAGGCCGACCTGAAGGCGGCGCCGGATCTGCGCTGGGTCGGCTATCTCTCGACCACCGGTGTCTACGGCAACCGCGACGGCGGCTGGGTCGACGAGGCCTCGCCGCTGGCGGCAAACACCATGCGCGGCCGGCGTCGTGTGGCGGCCGAGCAGGCCTGGCTGGCCACCGGCCTGCCGGTGCATCTGTTCCGGCTCGCCGGCATCTACGGCCCCGGCCGGAACCAGCTCGAAACCGTGAGGTCGGGACGGGCGCAGCGCATCGACAAGCCGGGCCAGGTCTTCAGCCGCATCCACGTCGACGACATCGCCCAGATCCTGGCCGCAGATCTACCTCCTGGACCACGAGGGTGTGATCCGCCACGAGGACCTCGACGGCGACGAGCTGGACGCCGCCATCGAGAAGCCGGCGCCGGGCCGCGCCTACAATGTCTGCGACGACGAGGCGGCCTCGCCGGCCGAGGTGGTGGCCTTCGCCGCCGGTCTTCTGGGCGTCGAACCGCCGCCACCGGTGCCGTTCGAGCGCGCGCAGATGTCGGCGATGGGGCGCAGCTTCTACGCCGACAACAAGCGTGTCGCCAACGAGCACATCAAGGACGAGCTCGGCGTGCGGCTGCGCTACCCGACCT
>CAZVLI010000501.1:0-3727 GCA_964627965.1 uncultured Rhodospirillales bacterium | reverse complement strand
ACGCCGCCGCTCACCACCCGACAGCTTGCTCACGTCGGCCTCGCCGGCCGGCAGCACCGGGCGGAACGCCGTCAGCGCCGAGCGCAGCCGGCGCAGGCCGACGCGCATCTGGTGCACGCCCTCCGGGTCGCGGCCGTCGATCACCGCCGGCCCGTTGACCAGCACTTGCAGCCAGCAGGCGCGCAATATTGCCGACAGGGCCTCGTCCACGCTCTGGCCGGCACTCAACGTCGGCTTGCGGGACTTGTGCCAGGACGGCGCCTCACCGGTCGCGAGGCGGAAGCCGCGGTCGGACTTCGATAGCGGCTGCAACGCCAATGGCGCCACGTCCATGAGCTGCACGGCGAGATCGTAGAGCGCCGCCGGCTCGCCCTTCAGCAGTTCCAGCTCGATCTCGTGGATCGGGTCGACACGGTCGTCGGCGCGAACCTCGCCGCGATCGAACACCACCTCGATGACGTAGTCGCCGCCGTTGCCGCCGCCTTCGAGCACATGCGCCTCGCGCTTCACCTCGTTGGCAAAGACGGGGCGCAGTTCGCCAGGCAGCAGCAGACCGATGTCACCGCGCACGTCCAAGTCGGGCAGCAGCGCGAGATCGACGTCGGGACCGGGCAGATCGTTCTCCCACTCGCCGCGCCGCGTCGGGTCGCCAGCGGTGCGTTTCACCGTCTGGATGTAGCGCTGACCGTCGCTGCGTACGCGCAACGACAGGCCTCGGCCGCGCAGCCGGTAGTCGGGCGTATCGAAGTAGGTGTTGGCGAGAAACTTGGTGCGGCCAGGGTGGCCGTTGAAGAGCCGGTGACGGATCGCGTCCATCGCCGGCGGGGTCGCGGCCAGCGTGAGCTCGATCTCTTCCTGTCGCGCATCACTCATGGTCGAGCGCGATAGAACCGCATTTCCAGGTGGTTGAACAGACGATTACCCAGAATCGTCCACAATTTCTTGTGGATAACCTGTGGCTAACTCGTTGTGTTGCATATGTTTTTCAGTTTTGTGACGCATCTGGCGGCCAGAACCGCTGTACCTCACCGGCAAAGCTCTAGTCCGCGGGCTGGCGAGCCGCCACCCAGGTGCCGTCGGCGATACGTTCGTCGGGGTGCAGGATCACGGTGTCGCCGGCGGCGAGGCCGTCCAGCAGTTCCGCCTCGGCGACGCCGAGGTGACCGATCTTCAGCTTGCGCAGGCGCGCGTCGCCCTCGGCGTCGACGGTGAACGCAGCCCAGTCGCTGCCGACCCGGAACAGCGCCGCCAGCGGGATGCGCGCCACGTCGGCACCGGACCAGGCGATCGCCTCGATCTCGACGCGATAGCCGTGGCCGAGGCCCTCCGGCGGCGCCTCGACGAAGTCGATGAGGACGTTCACCCGCTGCTCCTCGATGCCGAGCGCGGAGACCTTCTTGAAGCCGAAGGGCTCGATGCGGCGGATGCGACCGGGTAACGTTTCCGGGCCGCCCCAGTCGAAGATGCGGACCTCGGCGCCCGCCGTGAGGCGCACCGCGTCGGTCGACAGCAACTCGGCGACGATCTCCAGGTCCCCAGGGTCGCCGAGCTCCAGCAGCGGCGCACCGGCGGCGACGACTGTTTCGCTCTCCTGGATCAGGCGCAGCACGCGGCCGTCGATCGGCGCCGTCACCTCGACCGCGCCGGCTACGGGACCGTTGCCGCCGCTGGGCTCGATGAGCCGAGCGCGGGCCTGTTCCAGCTCGGCCAGGCGGGCGCGCACGGCGGCGCGCGCGGTGGCCTCGGCGGCGTTCGCGGTCTCCAGCTCCAGTTGCCGGCGTTCCATGGCCTGCGCGGAGATATTGCCGCGCTGCATCAGCTCGCGGGCGCGGGCCAGCTCGGCGGCGGCGAACGTGACCTGGGCGCGGGCGCGGGTCACTTCAGCGCGGGCCAAAGCCAAGTTGGCCTCGGCCGTGCGTACGCCGGCCTCGGCCTCGGACTGCGAGCGAACGTCGAGAAAGGCGGGATCGGTCGGCCGGATGCGGGCCAGCGGCGTCACCCCCGCCGCGACCGCGTCGCCGACCTCGCGGTCGAGCCGTAGTAGCCGGCCGGCGACCGGGGCGGAGACCATGTAGACCTCGCGTACCCGGGCATAGCCCTCCTCGCGCACCGTCTCGGCCAGCGGGCCGCGCGTCACCTGGCCATAGTCGACCTGCACCGGCTGCGGTCGAAAGGCATAGGCCAGCGCGCCGACCACGGCGGCAATGGCGACGGCGGTGCCGATATGTCGTGCCCTCAGGCGCATGCGTCTTGCTCCTATTCGCGCGTTTTCAGCACCGCCACCAGGTCGAGCCCGCCGAGCCGGAACCACGCGACCAGGCCGGCCGCCAGGGCCGCCGACAGGATCAGGATCGAGGCCCAGCCGTAGGTCGACGCCGCGACGACGAAGGGGATGCGGTAGAGATCGGCGCTCATCGCGTGGCTCAGACCGAGCGCCAGATAATGCCCGAGCACGGCGCCCAGCGGCAGCGCCAGCAAGGTCAGGATCGCCACCTCGCCGAGCAGGATGTAGGCGACCTCGCCGTGGGTGAAGCCGAGCACGCGCAGGCTGGCGAGTTCGCGCTCGCGCTCGGCCAGGGCAACGCGCACGGCGTTGTAGACGACGCCAACGGCGACCAGCATGGCGAACAGTGTGTTAAAGAAGACGGAGCGGCCAATATTCTCGTCCAGCGTCTGGTCGAATTTGCGCTTGGCCTCGGTCTGAAGCGTCACGCCGGCAACCATCGGCGTCGACTTCAGGGTTTCGTAGAGCGCCGGGCGGGCGATCTCGTCGACGCTGAGGTAAAGGCCGGAGACCACCGGCCCCTCGTACATCAGGCGGTTGAGCGCGCCGATCTCCAGCACGGCGGCATCGCCGATGTACGTCTTCACCACGGCCGCGACCTGCAGCTCGACGCGCGGCCAGCGGCCCGACAGCACCTGGACTTCGATCCGGTCGCCCGGCCGCGCATCCAGCTTGCCGGCCAGGTTCTCCGACAGCAGCACGCCGGCCGGCGACGGCGGCACGACCTTGTAGGCGGCATCGATCACCCGGTTGAGCTGCGCCTCTGCCGGGACCCCGAGCAGGCCCTGGCGAACGCTGCGGTGGCGGTGGCGAAGCATCGCCGGGACGCTGCGGAATTCCTCGGCGACGAGTACGCCTGGCGCGCTGGCCAACTCGAACAGCGCCCGACGGTCGCGCGGCTCGGCGAAGCTGACGGCGATGTCCTGGCGTTGCATCAGGTTGAAGGTGACGTCGACCATGTGATCCATCGAGTCGACGAAGAAGCTGACGCCGATGTAGAGCGCCATCGCCAGCGCGATGCCGGTAACGGTGAGGCCAGCGCGCAGCGGCCAGCGCAACAGGCGGCGAAGAATCATCCGCGTCGGCTGGTCGAACAGGCGGCGGGCATTGGTCAGCCAGTTGCCGGCCAGCGAGTAGTCCGGCGGCGGCGGCGGCGCCATCGCCACCGCCGGCCAGCGAGTAGTCCGGCGGCGGCGGCGGCGCCATCGCCACCGCCGGGGCCAGTCGCGCCGCGCGCCAAACACCATGCGAGACGCCGAGCGCCGTGACGCCCATGGTGACCAGGGCAGCCACCGCGTAGGTGCCGGCGCCGGCCTGGAACAGCAGGAAGGGGAAGCGGTAGTAGTCGAGAAACAGCTCCGCCATCTCGCGGCCAAGCCAGGTGCCGAGCACGGCGCCGATCAGGAAGCCAAGCCCGGCGATGGAAAACGCGAACTTCAGGTA
>CAZVLI010000500.1:0-3735 GCA_964627965.1 uncultured Rhodospirillales bacterium | reverse complement strand
CGAACCGCGCCCGCACGGCCCGACCGAGGCCGAACTCGCGGCCCACGCCGGTTTCCTCGACGAGGCGGTGAAGGACCCGATCTGGCGGCGCTAGCCGACATTTCCCTGAACCACGGATCGCGATAGAACACCGCCCATGCGAGCCGTCGTCTGTCGCCAGTTCACCAGCTATCACGATCTGACGCTGGAAGAGGTCCCGGAACCGGAACTGGTCCCGGGGTCGGTGCGGATCGATATCAAGGCGGCGGGCGTGAGTTTCGCGACCAGTCTGGTCGTCTCCGGCCGCTATCAACGCAAGCCACCGTTGCCCTTCTCGCCTGGCACCGAGGTCGCCGGCGAGGTGCTCGAAGTGGCGCCGGACGTCACTCATCTCCAGCCCGGCCAGCGGGTTTGCGCCAGTCTCGACTGGGGCGGCCAGGCGGAACAGGCGGTGGCGCCGGCACTGGCCGTGCATCCCCTGCCCGACGCCTTGAGTTTCGCGGAGGGCACGGCGTTGCCGGCCTCGTACGGGACGGCGCTGGGGGCGTTGAGGTGGGCGACGGAACTGAAACCCGATGAAACGCTGCTGGTTCATGCGGCCGCCGGCGCGCTGGGCTCGGCCTGCGTGCAGGTCGGTCGCGCCGTCGGGGCGCGGGTGTTCGGGACGGCCGGCGACTCGGCGAAGCGGACGCTCGCCAGCCGCGCCGGCTGCGAGGCCGTGATCGACTACGGCGAAGACGACTGGCCGCAGCAGGTGAAGGATCTGACCGACGGACGGGGCGTCGATGTGGTCGCCGACCCGGTCGGCGGCAAGGTCGCGGAACTGAGCCTGCGCGCGCTGGCGCAGCACGGCCGCCTGCTCACGCTCGGCTACACGTCCGGCACCATTCCGGCGTTACCCGCGAACCTTCTCCTGGTGAAGAACCTGTCGGCCATCGGCTTCAACTACGGCACCTACCTGGGCTGGAGTCCGAACGACGAACGCGTGAAGCACGCGCCGGCCGTCGCCGAACTCCACCGGCAACTCTACGACTGGGCCGAGGCCGGATTGATCCGGCCGTTCGTGTCTCACCGCTTCCCCCTTGCGAAATACGAAGAGGCGCTTGAGACGGTCCTGCAGCGGCGCGCTCTGGGCAAGGTGGTGCTCGACATGGCGCTGGCCGACGATGCGGCACCGGTCATCGACGGAGCGACGTCGTGAGCAGCGCGCAGGAGTTCTGGGAGCTCGTCCTCGACGTCTGGAACACCGGCATCTACGGCGTCGACGTCGGCCAGGTGCTCATGGCGCTTGGCGTCTTCATCCTGTTCCTGATCCTGCGTCGGGTGTTCTCGTCGGTTGTCATCGGCATCCTGCACACCTGGACCAGCCGCACCCGCAGCCAGGTTGACGACAAGCTGCTGGAGGCATTGCGCGAGCCGCTGCGTTTCGTGTTCGTAGTCGCTGGCTTCTATGCCGCGACCCGGGTCGCACCGTTCCCGGAGGCGGTCGATGCGATCTTCACCAAGATCACTCGTTCGCTGATCGCCTTCACGATCTTCTGGTCGCTCTACCGCGCAGTGGAGCCGCTGTCGTTCCTGTTCGACCGTGTCGTCGGGTTGTTCGGCCAGGCGGGGCTGCGCGACTCGATCCGTGGCTTCTTCGCCAAGGTGGTGAAGTTCGCCATCGCCGCCATCGGCGTCGCCGCGATCCTGGAGGAATGGGACTTCAACGTTGGCGCCGTGCTCGGCGGTCTCGGGCTGATCGGCATGGCGGTGGCCTTCGGGGCGCAGAACCTGATCGCCAACCTGTTCGCCGGTCTGTCGATCTTCGTGGAGCACATCTTCGAGGTTGGCGACTGGATCCGCAGCCCCGACGTGGAAGGCACGGTCGAGGATATCGGTTTCCGTACCACCAAGGTGCGCCGCTTCGACATGGCGTTGACCACCATTCCGAACGCCAAGCTGTCGGAGCAGGCGGTCGTGAATTTCTCGCGGATGACCAACCGCCGGATCTACTGGAAGATCGGTCTGGAATACCGTTCCACCGCGGACCAGCTGCAGCAGGTCGTGAACGGTATCCGCGACTATGTGATGAGCGACGATGCCTTCGAGACCGATCCTCGTAGGACGACGACGATGGTCCACATCGACTCGTTCAACGCGTCGAGCATCGACATCATGCTGTACTGCTTCACCAAGACCACGAGCTGGACCCAGTGGATGGCGGTGAAGGAGCAGCTCGCGCTGGAGATCAAGCAAATCGTCGAGGACGCCGGGACCGGTTTCGCCTTCCCGTCGCAGTCGCTCTATGTCGAGACACTGCCGTTCGGCAAGCCGGAGCCATTTCCCTCGGAGTCCGCGCCGCGCCCGAGTGTGCCGCGCCCGGCACGCTCCGCGCCGCAAACCGACGTGGCGACCAACGCGGGACCTGATGCCGGCGGCGGAGGCGGTGGCGAAGGCTAGCGCTGCTTCTTCACCAGCAGCTTGTCCGGGCGACGTTCCTGCGCGACGTCGAACAGCGAGAACGTGCGCTTCACATAGTTGGTCACCGCGGCCATGCCCTCGAAATACTCTTTCAGCTCGTCGGTGAACTCGGCCTCGACCATGCGGATCTGTCGGGTCGGATCCTCCAGCTCGAAGCGACAGTAGAACCAGGGCTCGCCGCGCCGCAGGATCAAGTCCTTCGACGTGTCGTGCCACTCGAAGGCCCACATCATCTGGCGTGGCCAGATGTGAATCGGCAGGCGTCCGCCAATCATCACGCCCGGCAACGGCGGGTCGCGGTAGGCCAGGAACGGCGGCAGCTGGTTCATCCACACCGGCTCGTCGGCGAGGAAGGTGTAGGGCGTGATGATCTGGATCACCGGCCGCTCCGGATGCCGCCACTCCGCGCGCGCGACGATGGCGGTCATCTCGCGCAGGTGGCGGTTCCGGATCGCCGATTGCTGGCCCGACGCGTTGACGAGCTGCGGCGCGCCCTGATCGTCGTACTTGAAGCGGAGGTGCACGTCGATCGGGCACGGGACCTCGTAGGTTCGTGCCTCGAAGTCGATCACAGCCGGGCACATCTGCACCGACTTGGCGTGCTGCGACGGTGGGTCGTTGCGATGGAACTGCCGGGGCGCGTCCCAGATGAAGCCGGCCTTCTGGGTCTGCAGCAGCCAGCCGACCTCGACGACGCGGCGGCGCTCCGGTGCCTCCTCCGCCTTGGGCTTTGGCTTGAAGCGATCAAACAGGCCGCTCATCGCCAGCTCCTCGCGATCGCCACGAGTGGTCCGCCGGTCAGCAGCCACTGACGACGGAAGCGGGTCCAACGCGTCGGCGACGCCGGGAAGAACTGCTCGAAATCGTCGACCGCGCGGGCCAGCTCGATAGCGGCGGCACCACGCGGTTGCCGGTGCAGAGGCTCCGGGACCGCCGAGAGGTCGAGACCGAGACGGTCGAGCAAAGCGAAGAAACCGATGGTCGCGCCGCGAATACGTCCCCGACGTGCCAGCCGGGTGAACGCGAGCCAATCGATCTCGTCGCCTGAGCGTTGCAGGATCGCGCCGGCGTCGAGCGCATGGTTGAGCGCACCGAGATGAAAATCCTCGGCGGCGGCGTGCGCGACCGCGAGCAACAGCGCGTGTGTCGGCGACGGAACGCGGATGCGGACCTCGTCGACCGTGGCGGGCCGGCTCTCGGCAAACAGGACGTCGGCGGTGAGCGCGCGAGACAGCGGCCACGGCGCCGCTTGCGACGTGAAGGCGAGCCAGAGGCTGCCATCCGGCGCCAGCG
>CAZVLI010000499.1:0-3745 GCA_964627965.1 uncultured Rhodospirillales bacterium | reverse complement strand
CAGAGCTGCTCGAGCTACGAGAAGTACTGCGAGCCCGTCGCCGACTTCTACGCCCGCCAGGGCGAGGCCCCCGCTCCCGCGGGCGCGCCCCTGCCCGGCTTCATCGGGACCACGGATATCTGTCGCTTCAGCGAGTTCGTGCCCCGCTACCAGGCCTTCCTGCGCCTGCTCCTCCAGGTAGTGCGCGCCGATCGACACGCTGCGCGGCGTCAGCAGGAAAAGCCGCGTCGCGCGCCAGTCGAAGCCGAGGTCGAGCCCGACCACCGCGCTGACGCCGTCGACGTTCATCGGCACGGCCCGGCCGCCGCGCCGCGCGGCGAGTTCTTCCTCGATCAGCGCGCCGAGGCGGCAGTAGGTGCCGGCAACGCCCTCGTCATGCGCCACCTTGAGCACCGCCGGGCTGCGCGGGTCGGCGCCGTGCAGCGGAATGCCGTAGCCCGGCACGCGCGGGTTCTCCGCGACGATCTCGCGCGCAACCTCGTGCAGGCCGGCGTCGTCGAGATCGCGACCCGCGACCTTCTCCGACAGCAATTGCGCGAGCTGTTCGCCAAGGCCGCCCATCTTGTCGCCGAACGCCAGGATGCCGGCACCGACGGCGCTTTGGATGTTGGTGCCGTAGGACGCAAAGCAGCGCGCGATCATCGACGGCGGCGCGATGCCGTGCTCCATGGAGGCGACCAGAAGCGCATCGAACACCTTTGCCTGGGCCGGTGTCGGCCGCCGCCCCTGCAGCAGCAGGAACATCATCTCCGCGAAGCTGGCCTGGCCGATCAGCTCGGACAGCTTCTCGCCGCGCACCAGCACCTCTTCCTCGTCGCCGGAAACGACCTGGGCGATGCCGGTCCGCCATGCGGACATGTCGCGCGTCGGCATCGTCAGCCGCCGGCGACGCCTTGCGTGTTCACGTAGACCGCGTAGAGCGACTGGCTGGCGGCCATGAACAGCCGGTTGCGCTTCGGTCCGCCGAAGCAGACGTTGGCGCAGCGCTCCGGCAAGGCGATGCGACCGATCGGCGCGCCGTCCGGGGCGAACACCATCACGCCGTCGAGCTCGGCGGTGCCCATGCCCCAGCCGCACCAGAGGTTGCCGTCGATGTCGACGCGGAATCCGTCCGGCGTGCCGCCCGGTCCGGCGTCGATGAACACGCGCTGGTTCGACAAAGTCTTGCCGTCGGCGCCGACGTCATAGGCCAGGATGTTGCGCGTCGGCGTGGCGCGCGACTGCACCAGATAGAACGTCTTCTCGTCCGGCGAGAAGGCCAGGCCGTTCGGTCCGAGGATGCCATCGACGACGATCTCGCCCCGCAGCGTCTCGCCGTCGACACGGTAGACGGCGGCCGGAGTCTCCGACTCCGCCTTGTGCCCCTCGTAGTTACCGAGAATGCCGAACAGCGGGTCGGTGAACCAGATCGAGCCGTCCGACTTCACCACCACGTCGTTCGGCGAGTTCAGCCGGTTGCCCTGCCAGTTGTCCATGATGACGGTGATCGACCCGTCATACTCGGTGCGCGTCACGCGCCGGCCGCCATGCTCGCAGGTGATCAGCCGGCCCTGGCGGTCGCGGGTGTGGCCGTTGGCGAAGTCCGAAGGGCGCCGATAAGTGCTGACCCGGCCGGTCTCCTCCTCCCACTTCAGGATGCGGTTGTTCGGAATGTCCGACCACAGCAGATAGCGGCCGTCTCCGAACCACACCGGACCTTCCGACCAGCGGCAGCCGGTGTAGAGCCGCTCGACCGCCGCCGAGAAGATCGGGTACGGCGCGAAACGCGGGTCCAGCGTCTCGATCAGCGGGTCGGGATAACGCGGCTGCTCGCGCCAGCCGGCGGTGGTCGGATGGCGCCCGTGTCGGTGCATCTCAGTTGCCCGTGAAGATCTTGCCAGGGTTCATGATGTTGTCGGGATCCAGCGCGGTTTTCAGCGTGCGCATCACCGCGACGGCGTCGCCGTGCTCGGCGATCAGGTACTTCGCCTTGCCATAGCCGACGCCGTGCTCGCCAGTGCAGGTCCCGCCCATCGCCAGCGCCCGGTTGATCAGGCGGCCGTTGATCCGCTCCGCCTCTTCCATGTCCTTCGGATCGTTGCGATCGAGCACGAAGGCGAGATGGAAGTTGCCGTCGCCGACATGGCCGACCAGCGGCGCGACCAGGAAGCTCTCGTCCAGGTCCTGCTTGGTTTCCATGATGCACTCGGTCAGGCGCGAGATCGGAACGCAGACGTCGGTCGCCCAGATCTCGGCATTCTGGCGCAGCGCCTTGGCGGCGTAGGCGGCGTCGTGCCGCGCCTGCCAGAGCTTGTTGCGCTCCTCGGTCTTGGTGGTCCAGCGGAACTCGCCGCCGCCGAGTTCGTCGGCCAACGCTTTGACCTGCTCGGCCTGCTCCGCGACGCCAGCCTCGGTGCCGTGGAACTCCAGAAACAGCGTCGGCGCCACCTCGTGATCCATGTCGGAGTACTTGTTGATGGCGTCGAGCTGGACCTCGTCCAGCAGTTCGATGCGCGCCACCGGAATGCCCGACTGGATGGTCAGGATGGTGGTATTGACCGCGCCCTCGATGTCCTTGAACGGCACCACGGCGGAGCTGATCGCCTCGGGGATGCCGTACAGGCGCAGCGTGATCTCGGTGATCACGCCCAGCGTGCCCTCCGAACCCACGAACAGGCGCGTGAGGTCGTAGCCCGCCGACGACTTGCGCGCCCGCCGGCTTGTGCGGATTACCCGCCCGTCGGCCAGCACCACGGTCAGCGCCAGCACGTTCTCGCGCATGGTGCCGTAACGCACCGCGTTGGTGCCGCTGGCCCGCGTCGCGGTCATGCCGCCGAGCGAGGCGTCCGCGCCCGGGTGGATCGGGAAGAACAGGCCCTGGTCTTGCCGCAACTCCTGGAGCTGCTTGCGGGTCACGCCGGGCTGCACGACGCAGTCCAGGTCTTCCGCATTCACCTCCAGGATCGCGTTCATCTGCGACAGGTCGATGCAGATGCCGCCGCGCAGCGCCGCCAGGTGACCTTCCAGCGAGGTGCCGGTGCCGTAGGCGATGATCGGCACCTGGTGCTCGCGGCACAGGTTGACGATCTCGACCACTTCCTCGGTGGAGCGCGCGAACACCACCGCGTCCGGCGGCTGCGCCTCGTGCCAGCTCTCGCCGCGGCCGTGCTGTTCGCGGACCGCCTGGCTCAGCGACACGCGCTCGCCGAACCGCGCCTGCAGTTGCTCGACCACCGTCTCGGTCGCCACCGGTGCCACGCTCATCGCTTCGCTCCCAACGAAACCTCGTACGTTCTTGAGGTTATAGGCGTGGGGGCGGGTACGCGACAACCAATGCCGCTGCTATCATCGCGCGCATGTCGATTCGGCCCGCCTTCGATCCTGCCTCCGTGACCATCCCGCCGGCGCCGTTGGAATTGCTGCGTACGTCCGTGAAATCGGACTGGATCGACTACAACGGCCACATGAACGTTGCCTACTATGTCCTGGTTTTCGACCTCGGCACCGACGGCCTGTTCAACATGATCGACATCGGCGCCGACTACGTGAAGCGCACCAATATGTCCGCCTTCGTGCTGGAGACCCATGTCCAGTACATCCGCGAGGTCGCCGAGGGCGCGCCGCTGAAGGTCACGGGCCAGGTGCTCGACGCCGACGACAAGCGCATCCATCTCTACAGCGAGCTGTTCCACGCCGAGGACGGCTTCCTGTCCGCGACCAGCGAGCTCATGCTGCTGCATGTCGCCCTCGGCCAGCGCGGCGCCGC
>CAZVLI010000498.1:0-3751 GCA_964627965.1 uncultured Rhodospirillales bacterium | reverse complement strand
CGACGACCGGTTCGGCGATGAAGCCGATCACCGTGTCGGGCCCAAGCTCCAGCAGCTTGGTCTCCAGCTCGTCGGCGACCCGCTGACCGTACTGCTCCTCGGTCTCGTCGTCGCGCCGGCCGCGATAGGCGAAGCAAGGCGAAATGTGATGCGCCTCGGTCAGCATCGGCGCGTAGGGCTCGCGGCGCCAGCGATTGCCGCCGACGCTGAGCGCGCCCAGCGTGTTGCCGTGATAGCTCTGCCAGCGGGCGACGAAGTGGCGCCGCTGCGGCTGGCCGATTTCGAGGAAGTACTGCCGCGCCATCTTCAGGGCGGCCTCGACCGCCTCCGAGCCGCCGGAAACGAAATAGGTCCGCGCCAGTCCGTCCGGCGCCTTGCCGACGAGGTGGTCCGACAGCGCCTCGGCGGCCTCCGTGCTGAAGAACGCGGAGTGCGCGTAGGCCAGATCCTTCACCTGGGCCGCGACCGCATCGGCCACGGCGGTATCGCTGTGGCCCAGGCAAGAGACCGCGGCGCCGCCGCAGGCGTCGAGATAGCGCCTGCCGGCCGCATCGACGATGTAGCAACCCTCGCCGCGAACGGCGATGGGCATCTCCTGGCGCGGGTTGCGATGAAAGATCGTGCTCATGGCTGCCTCCGACAGTCGCCCGGCCAACTTGCCGTCCCTGGCCCGCGCGCGCAATCGCCGTCGTGATGGCGCGGTCGTGAATATGTCTACCCCGTTACATGGTCGCGCAAACGAGATAGTGTCGGCAGGTCATGCGCGTCCGCTTCACAAGGGCGGCGTTCGAATAGGGAGTCCGTCATGAAACATATCAAGACCTTCACCGCGACGGTCGCGCTCGCGACGAGCCTGGGGATGGGCTCGGCGATGGCCGAGGAGACCTTCATCACCATCGGCACCGGCGGCCAGACCGGCGTGTACTACGTCGTCGGTCAGTCGATTTGCCGGCTGGTCAACCGCGGGTCGGCCAAGCACAACATCAAGTGCACCGCGCCGTCGACCGGCGGCTCGATCGACAACATCAACGCGATCAAGAACGGCGACCGGCAGATGGGCGTGGCCCAGTCGGATTGGCAGTTCCATGCCTATAACGGCAGCTCGAAGTTCGAGGGCCAGAAGTTCGACAAGCTGCGCGCGGTGTTCTCCGTGCACGGCGAGCCGTTCACCGTTGTCGCCCGCTCCGACGCCGGCATCGCCAGCTTCGACGACCTGAAGGGCAAGCGCGTCAACGTCGGCAACCCCGGTTCCGGTCAGCGCGCCACCATGGACGTGGTGCTGGCGGCCAAGGGCTGGAGCCTGGACGACTTCTCGCTGGCCTCCGAGCTGAAGGCCTCCGAGCAGGCCGGCGCGCTCGGCGATAACAAGATCGACGCGATGATCTACACCGTCGGTCACCCGGCCGGCGCGATCCAGGAAGCGACGACCACCACCGACGCCAAGCTGATCCCGGTGACCGGCGCGGCGATCGACAAGCTGGTCGCCGACAACCCGTACTACGCCAACGCGACGATCCCGGGCGGCATGTACAAGGGCACCGACAGCGAGGTGCAGACCTTCGGCGTGAAGGCCACCTTCGTGTCGTCCTCGGACGTCCCGGAAGAGGTGATCTACCAGGTGGTGAAGGCCGTGTTCGACAACTTCGACCGCTTCAAGAAGCTGCACCCCGCCTTCGCCAATCTCTCGGAGAAGGACATGATCTCCGGTGGCCTGTCGGCGCCGCTGCATGACGGCGCCGCGCGCTACTACAAGGAACGCGGCTGGATGTAGCCGTTCAGGGGCCCGCCGGTCACACCGATCGGCGGGCCCTGCTTCTATCGACCAGGGGCCGGGGGGATAAACGATGACGGACGCTGCGGGGGCCGGCGGTGCCGACAAGGATGGCCTGAGCCAGGCCGAACTCGACGAACTGGTCGCCGCCGCCGATACCGGCGGACGTTCCGCAGGTGGCTTCGTCGGCCGCCTGATCGCGGGCATCGCCTTGGTCTGGTCGCTGTTCCAGCTGTGGTTCGCCTCGCCTCTGCCCTTCGCCCTCGGCTTCGGCGTCTTCAACGACACCGAAGCGCGTTCGATTCACCTGGCCTTCGCCGTCGTCCTCGCTTTCCTGGCCTTTCCGCCGTCGCGCACCGCCGCGCAGGTGGTGCTGGGCATTGCGGTGCCCGTGGTGCTGGGCGGGCTGCTGGCGATCTCGGCCGGCGACGTGTTCCCGGTCTGGATCATCGTCGTCGTGGCACTGGTGCTGGCTGGTGCCGCCGCGTTGCCGACGCGCAACGACCGCGTGGCACTGCAGGAATGGGTCCTGGCCGCCGTCGGCGGCTTCTGCGCCGCCTATCTGTTCATCTTCTATGCCCCGCTCGCCGACCGCGTCGGCCAGCCGATCTTCCTGGACTATCTGGTCTCGATCATCGGCCTGCTGATCCTGCTGGAGGCGACGCGGCGCGCGCTGGGCCCGGCGCTGGTGATCGTCGCCGGGTTCTTCCTGCTCTACACCGTCCTCGGCCCCTACATGCCGGAGATCATCGCGCACAAGGGCAACAACCTGCGCGAGATCATCAACCATCACTGGATCACCACGGAGGGCGTGTTTGGCATCGCGCTGGGCGTCTCGACCTCGTTCGTGTTCCTGTTCGTGCTGTTCGGCGCGCTGCTCGACAAGGCTGGCGCCGGCAACTACTTCATCCAGGTCGCGTTCTCGCTGATGGGCCACATGAAGGGCGGCCCGGCCAAGGCGGCGGTGGTGTCGTCGGCGATGACCGGCCTGATTTCCGGCTCGTCGATCGCCAACGTGGTCACCACCGGCACCTTCACCATCCCGTTGATGAAGAAGGTCGGCTTCTCCTCGGAGAAGGCCGGCGCCGTCGAGGTGGCCTCCTCGGTGAACGGCCAGATCATGCCGCCGGTGATGGGCGCGGCCGCCTTCCTGATGGTCGAGTATGTCGGCATCCCGTATTTCGACGTCGTCACCCACGCCTTCCTGCCGGCGGTGATCTCCTACATCGCGCTGGTCTACATCGTGCACCTGGAGGCCTCGAAGGCCGGCATGGAGGGCCTGCCGCGCGCCTACACGCCGGGCCCATGGATGCGCCGCCTCGTCGGTTTCGTGTTCGGCGTGCTGGTGCTGTGCGTGATCTCGCTGGCGGTCTACTACGGCATGGGTTGGATGCGGCCGGCCTTCGGTGCTGCTGCGCCCTATGTCGTCTTCGCCTTCCTGACCGCGGTCTATGTCGGCCTCGTCGCCTTCGGGTCGCGCTACCCGGAACCGAAGATGAACGATCCGAACGCGCCGATCTCGGCGCTGCCGCTGCCCGGGCCGACGGTGAAGTCCGGCCTGCACTTCATCCTGCCGGTGGTGGTGCTGGTCTGGGCGCTGATGGTCGATCGCCTGTCGCCCGGCCTGTCGGCCTTCTGGGCCTCGGCCTTCATGATCTTCATCCTGCTGACCCAGCGTCCGCTGTTCGCCTTCTTCCGCAAGCAGGGCGACATGGCCGGCGAGATCCGGCGCGGCTGGAACGAACTGATCGACGGCCTGATCGGCGGCGCGCGCAACATGATCGGCATCGGCATCGCCACGGCGACCGCCGGCATCATCGTCGGCGCGGTGTCGCAGACCGGCGTCGGCTCGGCGCTGGCCGAGGTGGTCGAGGTGCTGTCGGGCGGCAACCTGCTGGCGATCCTGTTCCTGACCGCGATCCTGTCGCTGATCCTGGGCATGGGCCTGCCGACCACGGCGAACTACATCGTGGTCTCCGC
>CAZVLI010000497.1:0-3753 GCA_964627965.1 uncultured Rhodospirillales bacterium | reverse complement strand
GAAGTCGGGGTCGGCCAGGAACGGCCGCGCCATCGACACCATGTCCGCGCCGCCGCCGGCGATCACCTTGTCGGCCTGGGCCGGGTCGTTGATCCGGTTGGAGGTGACCAGCGGCAGCTTCACCTCGGTCTTCAGCCGCTGCGTGGTCCAGGCGAAGGCGCCGCGCGGCACCATGTGGGCGATGGTCGGGATGCGCGCCTCGTGCCAGCCGATGCCGGTGTTGAGGATGTTGGCGCCGGCGGCCTCGACCCACCTGGCCATCTGCACCGTCTCGTCCCACGGGCTGCCGCCTTCCACGAGGTCGAGCAGCGACAGGCGGTACATGATGATGAAGTCGTCGCCGCACACCTCGCGGGTGCGCTTCACCACCTCGACGCCGAGCCGGCAGCGGTTTTCCAGCGAGCCGCCCCATTCGTCGTCGCGCTGGTTGGTGCGCGGGCACATGAACTGCGTGAGGAGATAACCCTCCGAGCCCATGATCTCGACGCCGTCGTAGCCGGCCTCGCGGGCGAGCTTGGCGCAGCTGGCGAAATCCTCGACGGTCTGGCGCACTTCCGCGGCTGACAGCGCGCGCGGGCTGAACTTGTTGATCGGCGCGCGGATCGGCGACGGCGCGACGCAGTCGGGGTGCTGGCCGTAGCGTCCGGTGTGCAGCACCTGCATCAGGATCTTGCCGCCGGCCTCGTGCACCGCCTTGGTGATGATCGAGTGGTCGCCGCCGTGCTCGGCGTCCATCGGCGCGTCGATCAGGCCGAAGCGGCCTTCCGCGTTCGGGGCGACGCCGCCGGTCACCATCAGGCCGACCTTGCCGCGCGCCCGCTCCGCATAGAAGGCGGCCAGCTTGGCGAAACCGTTCTCGGTCTCCTCCAGGCCGGTGTGCATCGAGCCCATGATCACGCGGTTCGCCAGGGTGGTGAAGCCGAGGTCGAGCGGGGCCAGCAGGTGCGGGTACGCGGACATGTTTCCTCTCAGTGCGGCAGGTCGGCCGGTTCGACCGGCTCGTAGTCGGCCAGCGGCCGGAACAGCTTGGAAGCCCACTCGGTTTCCGCGCCGATACCGCGGCGCGGCAGGTTCGCCAGGTGGCTGTCGACGAACAGCTTCAGCACGCAGGCCTTGCGCGCATCACCTTTGTCCAGGTCGGCGGCGGCCTGGCGGGTCAGCAGCGAGGCGGCGAACAGGTCGGCCAGCAGTGCCATCAGGCGGCGGGCGTGCCTTTGCGCCTTGTCGGCGTCGGTGGCGACGTAGCGCAGAGCCTCTTCCGCGTCCTTCAGGGCGGCGCGGGCCGGCGCCAGGATGCCGCTCAGCGCTTCCCGGGCGCCGAGGATGGTGCCGCCGACGCTCTCGGCGAACATCTCTGCGCCGCCGTAGCGTTGCGACAGCAGGCGGAGCAACTCCAGCGCCTGGATGTTGGCCGGGCCTTCCCAGACGGTCAGCACCTGGGCGTCGCGCAGCAGGCGCGGGGTGACGAAGTCGTAGGTGTAGCCGTTGCCGCCGATGATCTCGATGGCGCCGCGCGCGGCCTGGTTGGCGTACTCGGCGGTGAGGTACTTGGCCAGCGCCGTCGCCAGCCGCAGCCAGGTCCGTTCGCGGCTGTCGGCATCGCCGACGTCGTGGGTGTGCGCCGCATCGAAGGCGGCGGCCGCCTCCATCGACATCGCGACCGAGGCATCCAGCGTGACCAGCAGCTTCAGCAGTTCGTCCTGCACCATCGGGTAGTTGGTGATGACGTTGCCGAAGGCGCTGCGCCCGTCGGCGAAACCGAGCGCCTCCAGGTAGGCGCGGCGGTGCAATCCTGAGGAGCCGAGCGCGTTCTGGATCCGCGAGAACTCCAGCGCCTCCATCATCAGGCGGAAGCCGGTCGGCGGGGCTGCGATCTCCAGCGCCCAGGTGCCGGTGAGGTCGAGCTCGGCGGTGGGAACCCCGATGGTGCCGAGCTTGTCCTTCAGGCGGCGGATGCGGAAGTCGTTGGGCGTACCGTCCGGCATCTCGGTGGGGACGAGATAGAGGCCGAGACCCCTGCTGCCGCCCTCGCCATCCTCGGGGCGGGCGGTGGCGACGGCGATGCCGCCGTCGATGGCCGAGGTGAACCACTTGATGCCGGAAAGGCGCCAGGCGTCGCCATCCTTGCGGGCGACGGTGGTGGTGGCGCCGACGTCGGAGCCGCCATGCTGCTCGGTCGCCCAGGTGCCGGCGCTCTTGGCCTGGCCGTCCATGCGGGTGAGCTGGTGCAGGTAGTCGCGCTTCACCGATTCGGGGGCGAAACGATCCAGCACGTAGGCGACCGCGCCGGTCATGGTGACCGGACAGTGCAGCGACGTGTCGGCCTGGCTCAGCAGGTAGCCCATCGAGAAGGTGACGAGGTAGGGCGCCGGGTCGTCGGCGTAGTTCAGGCCGACCGCGCCCTTTTCGTAGACCCGGCGGCTGACGTCCTGCCAGGCCGGGTTGGTCACGACGTGGTTGGCGAGGTGGCCGTCGCGGTCGTGGGTCTGCAGCGTTGGGTGGCCGTGGCGGTCGGTGTACTCGGCGGCGCGGTCGACGTCCTCGCCGACGAAGCGGCCGAAGTCACCCAGGGTTTCGGCCCAACGGCCCAGCAAGGACGGGTCGCGCCGGTCCAGTTCGGCGCGCAGGTTGGCGTCGAGCGCGAACAGGTCCTGGCCACGAAGGCTGACCATGCGTGGCGCCTCAGGCGTCAACGTCGGCAACTCCCTTGGCCGCCAAGGTTTTTTCGATGTGGCGCTGGCTGTCGCGCAGCTCGCTGATCGCGGCGTTCAGGTCGGCGCGCTGCGCCTCCAGCGCTTCCAGACGGGTGCCGATCTTTCGATGGGTTGTGCGCAGTTGCTCGACCTGGCCGTCGCCGAGGTCGTAGAGGTCGAGCATCTCCTTGATGTCGGCGAGTGAGAAGCCCAGCCGCTTGCCGCGCAGGATCAGCTTCAGCCGGGCCCGGTCGCGGCGCGCGTAGACCCGATTCAGGCCATTGCGCTGCGGTCGCAGCAGATCCTTGTCCTCGTAGAACCGGATGGTTCGCGGCGTGACGGCGAATTCCTCCGCCAGTTCGGTGATGGTATAGGTCTGGTCGCTGGCGGGGAGCGCGTCGGTCGCGCTGGGGGCATTCACGGATCGTCGCTCCCTGGTGGCGCCCTTTGGCGGGCTGGCCTACCGTTTGTCGTAAGCGGGAAGAAAGGTAATTGACGTTTACGTAAACGTCAACCTGTTCCGGTCCGTGAATGGAGGCACCTGATGGCCGGCGGCACGGGCGATCGAATCGGGCGATATCGCGATTTCTGGCCCTACTACCTGCGCGAACATGCGCGGCCGGCGACGCGGGTATTGCATTATGTCGGGACGACGCTGGCGCTTGTCTGTTTGGCGCTGGCGATCGCGAACGCGCACTGGGGCCTGCTGATCGCGGCGCTGCTGGCCGGTTACGGGCCGGCCTGGGCGGCGCATTTCTTCGTCGAACGCAATCGGCCGGCCACGTTCCGCTATTCGCTCTGGTCGCTTTTCAGCGATTTCCGGATGTTCGCCCTGTTTCTCGCCGGCCGCATCGGCGCCGAGTTGCGTGCCGCCGGGGTCCGGGATGGCGGTCGCGAGACCGGTGCCGGGGCGCCCAAGGGCGCATGAGCAACACGCGGTAACTACTTCGCGTGGCGTTGCAAAAACCATTTGGGTCGCGCGTTGGCTATCGGTTAACTTGCCCGCGAGTATGCCGGGGGAGGGTGCTGATGGCGCTTGGCCGCAGCATGAGGTTTTTGT
>CAZVLI010000496.1:0-3761 GCA_964627965.1 uncultured Rhodospirillales bacterium | reverse complement strand
TCGGCATGGTCAGGGCCGACCTTGGCGATACAGCCACCGAGCGCCAGCAGCAGCGCCGCCGCCTTCATGAGCTTCATTCGGCGGCCTGATCCAGCGCGTCGTCGCGCACCTGATCGGCATCGCGCAACTCGCGAGCCAGCCTGTCTGTGGCGTCGACACGCGGCTTCGACAGGCCGGCTAGTCCCAAGTAGACCACGGGCGTCAGGAACAGCGTGAACACCGCCGCCAGCCCCAGGCCGCCGAAGGCGACCCACCCGATGGCGGCGCGCGCCTCGGCGCCCGGCCCCGACCCAAGGATCAACGGCAGACCGCCCAGGATCGTCGACAGCAAGGTCATCACGATCGGGCGCAGGCGGACGCGGGCGGCGGTAGTGACCGCCTGGCGCACCGAGTGGCCCTGGTCGCGCAACTGATCGGCGAACTCCACGAGCAGGATGCCGTTCTTGGCCATCAGGCCGATCAGCATGATCAGCCCGATCTGCGAGTAGACGTTGATCGAGGTGCCGGTCACGAGCAGCGCGAACACCGCCGCCGCCAGCCCGAAGGGAACGGTGATCACGATGACGGCGGCGCTGGTCAGGCTTTCGAACTGCGCCGCCAGCACCAGGAACACCACCAGCAGGGCCACCGCGTAGGTGATGCCGACGGTGTTGGAGGTTTCCTGCAGCGTCTTGGCATCGCGCAGCAGGATCAACTCGGCACCATCGGGCAGGATCCGGTCGGCGACCGCCTGCACGTCCGCCACGGCTTCGGCCAGGGTGTAGCCATCGCCCAGGCTGGCGTCGATCTCCACTGCGCGACGCTGTGCGTGGCGGTCCAGCTCGGCGGCGACACCGGCCTCCTCCAGCGTGACCAGGCTGGAAAGCGGGACCAGGCGACCGTCGGCGGCGCGCACGAACAGGTTGGTCAGGTCGGTGGGGTCGTTGATCTCGCCGCTGGCCGACTGCAACAGGATCGGCACGGCGCGGCCGGCGACGTTGAGGTCGGCGATGTCGTCGCCGTCGACCATGGCGCGCAGCGTGGCGGTGAGGTCGGCCAGCGGCACCCCGAGGTCGACGGCACGGCGACGGTCGATCTTGATGGATAGCTGCGGCTGCGTCGGCTGATAGGAGATCTGCGGGTTGCGCAGGTTCGGCAGCTCATCCTCGATGACCTGCACCATCTCCTTGGCGGCCTCGAACAGGTGCGTGTAGTCGGTGCCGATCAGCGCGACCTTCAGGTTGCCGCGACTGCCGCGCAGGCCGAGGCTGTTCGGGGTCCAGATCCACACCACCGCGCCCGGTAGCGCCGACAACTGCTCTCGCAGGGCGGCGACGATGTCCTGCTGGCTGCGCGCGCGCTCGGCCCAGGGTGCCAGCGGTGCCAGGACGAAGGTTCGGTTCAGGTCCCAGCGGCCGACGATGGTGTAGAGCGAGGTGATCTCGCCGCTGTCGACATAGGGCCGCAGGATCTCCTCGACTTGCTCGGCCTGGCGTTCGGTATAGGGCAGGCCGACACCGTCGGGGCCGGTGGCGACCAGGAAGAACTGGCCCCGGTCTTCCGACGGCAGCAGTTCCTTCGGCAGTTGCAGGTAAACCACCCAGGCCAGCACCGCGAAGGCCAGCGCCACCGCGACGACGACGAGTGGCGCCGCAAGCGCGGCGCGCAATACGCGGTCGTAGCCGTGCGCCAGCCAGCCGCCCAAACGTGCGATCGGGACGAACAGGCGAGGCCGGCGCGGCGGGCCTTCGCCGGTGCGTGCCGACAGCCTGGGCACCAGCGACAGCGCGACGAAGCTGGAGATCGTCACCGCGATCGCCAGCACGAAGCCGAACTCGCGGAACAACTGTCCGGCGGTGCCGGGCAGGAAGGCGATCGGCACGAACACCGCGATCAGCGTGGCGGTGGTCGCGATGATGGCGAAGAACACCTGTCGGGTGCCGAGCACCGCCGCCGCGCGCGCGCCGAGGCCCTGGGCCTTGCGCCGCTGCACGTTCTCCAGGACCACGATGGCGTCGTCGACGATCATGCCCGTCGCCAGCACCAGCGCCAGCAGCGTCAGCAGGTTGATCGAAAAGCCGACCAGCCAGATCGCCGCGATGGTGCCGACAAGCGCGATCGGGATCGCCACCGACGGCACCAGGGTGGCGCGGAACGAGCCGAGGAACAGCCACAGGGTCAGCACCACGATGATCACGGCGATGCCCAGCGTGATCGCGACCTCGCGGATCGAGCCTTTGATGAACACCGCGTCGTCGGACGTGACTTCGACGGTGACGTTGCTGAAGCGCCGGTTCAGCGCCTCGACCGCCTTGGCGACGCCGTCGGAGATGGTGATGGTGTTGGCGCCGGCCTGGCGAATGATGCCGAGGCCGATCACCGGACGACCGTTGAGGCGCACGTAGCTCAGCGCGTCCTCTGGCCCGAAGGTGACCTGCGCCACGTCGCCGATGCGTGTCGAGCCGTCGATCAAGAGTTCTTCAACGGCCTCGGCGGTGATGGCGTTGGCGTCGGCGCGGACCAATAGCTCCATGTCGACGGAGCGGAAGCTGCCGACCGGCTTGTCGAAGGGCGCGTCGCGCAGCACGGTGGCGACGTCGGTCACCGACAGGCCGAAGCTGGCCAGGCGCAGCGGGTCGACGATCACGCGTAGGACCTGCTCGCGGTCGCCGTTCAGCGTCACGTCGGCGACGCCGGGCAGCGAGACCAGGTTCGGCAGGATGTCGTTCTCGACGACGTCGGTCAGCGCCTCCTGGCTCAGGCTGTCGGAATAGGCCGCCAGCCGCACGACCGGCTCCGCGTCGCTGTCCGACTTCACCACGGTGAGCTGCTCGACGCCGTCGGGGAGTTCGCGCTGCACGCGGCTGACCGCCTCGCGCACGTCGGCGGCGGCGATGTCGAGGTCGGCGCCGGGGGCGAACTCGGCGAAGATGCGAAAATTGTCCTCTTCGGAGGAGGAGCGGATCGCCAGCACGCCGGAGACGCGGGCGACCGCGCCTTCCACCTTGCTGGTGACTTCCGCGTCCAGCGTTTCGGGCGAGCCGCCGGGGAAGTTGGCGCGCACCGAGACCACCGGCCGGTCGACGTCCGGCAGCTCGCGCACCTCCACGCCGAGGATCGCGCCGAGCCCGGCCAGCAGGATCAGCAGGTTCATCACGACGACTAGCATCGGCCGGCGGATCGACAGGCCCGGCAGGCCGCGGTCCTGAGCGTCGCTCATGCGCCTATCACCCGCTCGCCTCGACCAGCGTGTGCTCGGTCTCGCGGCCCTCGCGCATCTTCTGCACGCCCTCCACGACGACCGGCTCGCCCTCGGCGACCTCGGCGGCGACCAGCACCTCACCGCCCTGACGCTGCACGATGGTGACGGGGACGCGGCGCGCCTTGCCCTCGCGGATCACCCACAGGAAGGCGCCGGCGCCGCCCCACTGCACCGCGACCTCGGGCACCGCCGGGTAGCGTTGACCCTCGATGGTCTGGCGCACGGCGAAACTCATGCCGGGACGCAGGCGATCATCGGCGTTGTCGACCCGAGCACGGGCGCGGAAGGCCCGGGTGGCGGGATCGATGCGGCTGCCGACGTCGACGATCTCGCCCCGGATCGTCGCGTCACGGTCGGCCCAGGTGGCGACATGGATCGGCTGGCCGACGTTGATGCGGGCGATCAGCACCTCGGGAATGTCGAACCAGACCAGCAGGCTGGAGCGGTCGTCGAGGCTGGCGATGGCGTCGTCGGGATCGATGCGCTGACCGACCTCGACGTCGGCGATGCCGACGATGCC
>CAZVLI010000495.1:0-3781 GCA_964627965.1 uncultured Rhodospirillales bacterium | reverse complement strand
GACCAGCTTCCAGGCGTTGCCCTGATAATCCTTCACCGAGGTGCCGGCGCAGGTCGTGCCCGGGCCGGCGGCGCAGTCGTTCTTGCCCTTCATGGCGACGCCGTAGCACTTCTCCTTGTCGGCGGCGTTCGCGACGCTGACCGTGCCGGCCATCGCGACGGCGGCCGCCAGCGCGGTGGCCAGTCCAATCGTGGTCTTGTTCATCCCCATCATCCTCCTGTTCCGGGGTCGTGGAAACTTATTGCGGGCCTTGTGTCAGGTCCGCGGGCGGGTTGGCTTCGAGGTCCTTGTCGGCGACGTTGGCGATGATCGCCCAGTTGTGGTCGGCGCCGTTGATGTAGCCGTTCGGGTCCTCCAGCCAGCGGGTCTGCACCTTCTGGTTCAGGTTCAGGTACAGCTTGCCGTCGACGATGCGCCAGGCCTGCGGATCGCCGTCGAACTTGCGCCCGAAGGCGGTGCCGAAGGCGCAGTAGCCGCCATAGGCCGGCGCGAACTTGGCCGGGTCGGCCTGGAACATGGCCAGGTTCTCGGCGCTGGCGAAGCGGTACTTGGCCCCATCGTGTTCGGCGACGAACTGGTCGCTGCCCTCGGTCGGCTTGCCCATCGTGTGGTAGGCGACGACGTCGTAGCCATGCACCGCGTAGCCGTTGGTGATGTTGACTTCCTCGGCGGCGAAGGCGGCGGGGATCGCCACCGCGCCGGTCACGAAGGCCAGCGTCGCGGCCAGGGCGGCCGAGCGTAGCGCGGTCGGAATTCTGCTCATGCTCTGGGTCTCCAAGCACTTGTTTATTTGCCCGTAGGCTTGCCCAGAACATGTCGTGCCGACCCCATGGGCGGCAAAACACCTTCTTGTGTGGGAAATGTGAGCGCTCAGGCCGCTTTCGTGAACAGCTTTGCCATCGCCTCTTGCGCGGACGGATCGGGGAGGGGATCGGCGCCCGCCGCGGCGTTGTCGGTCATGTGCGCCGGATCGTCCGTGCCCGGAATGACGCAGGTCACGGCCGGATGCGCCAGGATGAAGCGCAGCGCCAGTTGCCCCCAGGTCGCGGCGCCGAACGCCGCCGCTTCCGACGGTAACGGCCGGTTGCGCAGCTTGCGCATCAACCCGCCGCCCTCCAGCGGTCGGTTCGCCAGCACGGCGATGCCACGTTCGTGGCACAGGGGCAGGACGCGCTGCTCCGGCTCGCGCACGCCGACGGAGTAGGCGAGCTGCACGACGTCGGGCGCGTGCTTTTCGATCGCGCGTTCCAGTGCTGGCAGGGCGGAGCTGGTGTAGTGCGTGATGCCCCAGTGCCGGATCACGCCGTCCGCCTTCCAGGCGCGTATCGTCTCCACGTGCGTGTCCAGGTCGACGAGGTTGTGCACTTGCATGCAATCGAGCCGCCCGCCCATCAGCCAGCGCGAGCGTTCCATCTGCGCCAGCCCGGCGGCACGACCGCGCGTCCACACCTTCGTTGCCAGGTAGGCATCGTCGACGCGGCCCATGTCGCGCAGCAGGTCGCCGACGCGGGCCTCCGCCTGGCCGTACATCGGCGAGGCGTCGATCACCGTGCCGCCAGCCTGGAACAGGACGTCGAGCACCTGCCGCTGTCGGCTGAGGTCGGCCTTCGGTCCAACGTCGAACTGCTGCCACGTGCCGAGGCCGATGACCGGCAGGCGTTCGCCGTCCGTGCCGACCGGCCGCGTGGCCATCGCCATCGGCTAGTTCGTGCCGTCGCCGTAGGGTTCGATCGACTCGCCCTGCAGGGTGTAGCCGGTGTCCGCGAGTTCCGTGCTCAGCACGGCGGTGCTCAGCACACCCGTCACCCAGACCGGGTCGTAGATGTCGGCGACGCTGACCGCTTCGTTGCTGGCGACGAAGACGATCTGGTTCGGTGGCGGTGGCGGAACGTGAATGCAGGCGCCGAACCACGGCACCAGCAGGAACTCCTTCACCTCGGTGCCGTCCATGGCCAGCGGCACGATGAAGCCGGGGATGCGCACACGCTTGCCGTTGTAGGCGGTGGTCAGCGAGTCGAGGATCTCGTCGCGGCGCGAGTCCAGCGTGTCGTCCTCGCGGCGGAAGGCCGGCGCCATGTTCTCGATCGTCTTGCCCGCCAGCGCCTCGACGCGCTTGTCGAGCGGAATGAGCTGATCCCATTCCAGCGTGATCGGGTCTGCGGTGGCGGCCAGCGCGGGCGTGGCCAGCACCATCAGCAGAAACGCGAGCATCAAGCGCATCGTGTGCCTCCTAGTTGCGCACCATCATGCCGTCCGCGAGCGAAGTTCGGTAGGCCAGAAATGCCGGCAGCAGTCCGACCACGAAGCCGCCGCCGACGATCGCCGCCAGCGACAGCCATTCGCGCTGGCTCGGTGGGTCGAGCGGCAACGCCAGCCCGAATTCGGCGTCGACCCACGGCCGCAGCGCGGCGAGCGCCACGTAGAGCAGCATCAGGCCGAGCGCGGCGCCGACCGTCGCCAGGAGCCCGGCCTCGGCGCTCAGCAGCGCGAAGATCGTCGCCGGCCGCGCACCGACCGCGCGCAGGATCGCCAGCTCGCGGCGCCGCGCGTTCAGGGTCGCCAGGATCATCGTCACCATGCCCAGCAGCGCGGTGACCACCACCATCGCCGAAATCGTGCCCAGCGCAGTTTCGGCCACCCCGACCAGCGACCAGAGTTCCTGCAGCGCCACGCCCGGCAGCACCGCGGTCAGCGGCTCCTCCGGATACTCGTTGATCGCGCGTTGCAGGCGGAAGATCGCCAGCTTGGACTTCACCCCCACCAGCGCGGCGGTGATCGCCTTCGGCGTCAGATCCATCTCGCGTACCTGATCGGCGCTGACCGTCTGGCCGGGAATGCGCGCGCCACGCTGCCAGTCGATGTGGATCGCCTCAATGGCGGCCAGGCTCACGTGCACGGTCCGGTCCACCGGCGTGCCGGTGCGCGCCAGGATGCCGGCGACGCGGAACGGCTTGTCGTCGTGCTTCGCGAAGCTGGTGGAGCCGAGCCCGTGCGCCACGACCATCGGGTCGCCCAGCTTGTAGCCAAGGCTCTCCGCCACCTCCGCGCCGATCACGGCGTCGAACAGGTCGTCGAAGGGCGCGCCACTGTGGAACGCCAGCGACCGGTCGCGGCGGTAGCGGTAGTGCTCGAAGTACTCCGCCGTCGTGCCCATCACGCGGAATCCGCGGTGGCTGTCGCCGAGCGAGATCGGCACCGTCCAGGCCACTTCGCGCTGGCCGGCGATGTCCTCGTAGGTTTCCCAGGTGACGTTGTTGGTCGCGTTGCCGATGCGGAACACGCTGTAGAGCAGCAGTTGCACCGTGCCGGCCCGGGCGCCGACGATCAGGTCGGTGCCGGAAATGGTGTCGGCGAAGCTGGCCCGCGCGCCGGTTCGCACCTTCTCGACGCCGAGCAGCAGCAGCACCGAGACGCCGATGGCCAGCACGGTGAGCGACGCCGCCACCCAGCGGTTCAGCAGCGAACGGACCGCCAGGCGCAGCACGATCATCGGGCGATCTCGTCCAGCCGGGCGACGCGGTCGAAGCGCTCGCCGAGGCTCGGGTCGTGACTAACCATCAGCAGGGTCGCTTCGGCGCGCTCCACCTCCTCGAACAGCAACCGCACGAAGTCGTCGCGCCGGTCGCTGTCCAGCGCCGAGGTCGGCTCGTCCGCCACCACCAGGTCGGGGCCCCCGATCAGCGCCCGGGCCGCCGCCGCGCGTTGCTGCTGACCGACGCTCAAGGTCGCCGCCGGCTGCCGCAGCAACTCGCCCTCCAGCCCCAGCCGGTCGAGTAGGCGC
>CAZVLI010000494.1:0-3783 GCA_964627965.1 uncultured Rhodospirillales bacterium | reverse complement strand
TACACTCTTTCCCTACACGACGTGAAGATCGAGAAGATCACCCAGCGCGGCGAGCGTCGGAAGCCGAAGAAGGACGACGACTGGTGATTGCACGCGCCAGCCGATAGAACCTCAAGGGCGGCCGGCGTGCCGCCCTTTTTCATGGCGGAGGAACCGAAACGATGGCGTACCTGATTGCGCTGCACCTGCTGGGCGCCGTCGTCTGGGTCGGCGGCATGTTCTTCGCGCACATGGCGCTGCGCCCGTCGGTTGAAATGCTGGCGCCGCCGATGCGCCTGCCATTGCTGGTCGAGACGCTGCGGCGCTTCTTCGCCTGGGTCTGGGTGTCCGTGCTGGTGCTGCTGGTGACCGGCTATGCAATGATCTTCGCCGTGTTCGGCGGCTTCGCCGGGCTCGGCCTGCACATCCACATCATGCAAGCCATCGGGCTGGTGATGATGGCGCTGTTCGCGCACATCTGGTTCGCGCCGTTCAAGCGCCTGCGCAACGCCGTCGCCGGCGAGGACTGGCCCACCGGCGGTGCGCAGATGCGCCAGATCCGCATGATCGTCGCCACCAATCTGGTACTCGGCCTGATCCTGATCGTCGTGGCCGGCGGCGGCAGGTACTTCTACTAGCGGTGCGACCAGTCGTCGGGGTTGTCGGAGTCGTTCGGCGACAGGCCGATGATGTCGCCGTCCGTGTCGATCCCCAGGCCGAGCACCGTACGGTTGGCGTAGCCGAAGTACGCCGTGACCTGGTTCAGCTCCAGGATCTTGCCGTCGTCGACGCCCGCCGCTCGCAGGCCTTCCAGCATCGCTGCGTCCACGCTGCCCGGCGCCACGGTCAGCGTGCGGGCATAGCGCAGCATCGCCAGTTCGGCGCCGTCAAAGGCATCCTCCGGCCGGTCCCCCTGCAACGCGGCGAAGACCGCATCGGCTCGCACATCGTCGGCGAGAAGCCGGCGCAGGCCCGCGAAGTGATGATCGACGCAGTAGCCGCAGCCGTTCAGCAGGCTGACGAAGACGCCGACCGTCTCCAGGAACGACTTCGGCAACTCGTTGGCGCTGTGGTGCAGGACGTACTTGTAGACCGTCATGTGCGCTTCCAGCGTGTGCGGCCGCAGGCTGTGCGCGAGCATGATGTTGTCGACATTGTCGTCCGGCCCTTTGATCCGGTCGTACAGGCGGCGCAGCTTGCCGTCGCTGTCGGCGTAGGAGATCGTGCGGATCCAGGCCATGGCATGTCCTTCCCAGAGAAGCGCGCGAGGGTAGCTTGAGCGAACGCACCGACGCGACGGTCCGCATAGCGATGTGGTCGGGCCCGCGCAACATCTCCACCGCGCTGATGCGGGCCTGGGAGAACCGGCCCGACACCGCCGTGTGGGACGAACCGTTCTACGCCTACTACCTCGCCCGCACCGGCCTCGACCATCCGATGCGCGACGAGATCGTCGCCAACTACCCCAACGATTGGCAGACCATCGCCGAACGCTGCACCGGTCCGGCCCCCGGCAGCGCGGCGGTGTTCTACCAGAAGCACATGACCCACCATCTGCTGGAGGAGGTCGGGCGCGACTGGTTCGACGGCCTGCGCCACGGCTTCCTGATCCGCCCGCCGGAGGAGGTCTTGGCCTCCTATGCGGCCAAGCGCGAGACCGTGACGGCCGCCGACCTCGGCTTCCAACAGCAGGTCGACCTGTTCAACGCCATCGCCGACCGCCAGGGCACGGCACCGCCGGTGTTCGACGCCCGCGACATCCTGGCCGACCCGGCCGGGGCGCTGGCCGGCATGTGCTCTGCCTTCGAGGTGCCGTTCATGGCCGAGATGCTGTCCTGGCCGGCCGGACGGCGCGACAGCGACGGCATCTGGGCCGCGCACTGGTACGGCGCGGTGGAAAGCTCGACCGGCTGGCAGCCCTATCGACCGCCGAGCTCGCCTTTGCCGGCGGATCTCGCCCGCATCGCCGACGCCTGCCGCCCCGCCTACGAGGCCCTGCGCGTGCACTGCCGCTGACGGATCATCGGCGTTTGCCGTCGAATCCGCGGTTCGCTAACGTTATCCACAGGTGATTCGCCGGGTGTGAGGGCACAAATGGCCAGAATCGTGGGTATCGGTGTTGCGACCCTGGCCGCGTTGTCTCTTGCCGCTTGCGCGCTGCCGCTGCCGATCGCGGTTGCAAGCTATGTCGCCGACGGCGTCCTGCTCGCGGCCACCGGCAAGACCATGGGCGATGCCGCCATCTCCACCGCCACCGAGCAGGATTGCGCCATCTGGCGCGTGCTGAAGGACGAGCCGGTCTGCCGCGACTATGCACCGGGCGAAGAGCCGACCGTCGTCGCGCGCATGCCCGACGCGGCCGAGGGTGGCGAAGGCGGTGTGCCAATGCCCGTCGCGCTGGTGCTCGCGCCCGTGCCCGACGACAAGCCGATCCTGGTCGCGGATCTACCGCCACCGCCGCAATCCCGCCCGCCGCGCCTGCCGGAATGGCCACCGGTGCCGATTCCCGCACCAACCGTCCAGGCTCCCGTACCTGCCGAAAAGCCGGTCCTGATCAGCGCCCGGCCACCGCTGCCGCAACTCCGCCCATCCACGCTCGACAGCGCCGAACTGGCGGAAAACCGGGCCGGCAACCTCGGTCGCCAGCCAGGCTAGACGCAACATCTTCGTGGCATTTACTTGCTGCGCGCCGGTAATGCTTGCATTCGTTAATGAAAAGCGGTCTTATCAGTTTGCCCATAACCGAGAGCGACCGTGTCTCGACATGGTCAATCTTGCTTACCCCCTCTCACAGCGCTGCCTTCTCGGCAGCGCTTTTTTCTTGCGCATCGCCTAGAGGCGCAGACCGCCATCGACTGCGAGGCGCTGGCCGGTGATGTAGCTGGCTTCGGGCGAGGCCAGGAAGACGATGGCGGCGGCGATCTCGTCGGGCTGTCCGAGCCGCCCCATCGGCACGCGGCCTTTCGCCGCTTCCCAGCCGGCGGAATTGAGCGCCGCCGACGCCCCTTTGTCCTTTTGCACGTATCCCGGCACGACGCAGTTCACCGTGATGCCGTCGCTCACCACCTGCGCGCCCAGCGAAAGCGCCGCCGCTTCAAGCCCGGCTTTCGCCGCCGCCGAAGCCGGCATGGTGACGCCGCCAAGCAGGAACTTGTGCGCCACGAAGGAACTCACCGCCACGATCCGCGCATCCGTCCCCTGCCGCAACCACGGCAGCGCCGCCGCCGTCAGCCGGAAGAAGGACGCCGTGATCGCCTCCAGCGACTGCATCAGCGCCGCCTGGTCCAGCTCCTCGATGCTGCGCCGGTCGGCGAAACCGGCATTGGCGATCAGCACGTCGAGCCGACCGAAGTCATCCGTCGCCTGTTTCACCAGCGCCGCCGGCACCGACGCGTCGGTCAGGTCCCCGAGCTGCTGCGTCACGCGCGCGCCATCGGCCTCGCACGCACCGGCGACCGCGGCCAGGCCATCGCGGTTGTGGCCGGTGTGCAGCGCCAGGTCGTAGCCGGCGACGGCCAGACGTCGGGCGGTGGCCGCGCCGATGCCGGAGGCGGCGCCGGTAAGCAGGGCGACGCGGCGGTCTTGATCGGTCATCGTACGGGCTCTCCTCGTCTCGCCAGATCAGCTATCTTGGCGTCGTCCGGGCAAAGGAGGAACCGATGATCGCGCGGCACGCGCGCTTCATGCTGCCGCTGTTGCTGGCCGCCGCGACCTGGCTGGCATCGCCGGCCAACGCCGAGGTGCGCCATCGCATCGCCCTGCCCGAGAAGCCGCAGGCCACGCGGACCGTTCACGTCTGCCTCA
>CAZVLI010000493.1:0-3788 GCA_964627965.1 uncultured Rhodospirillales bacterium | reverse complement strand
GCCCTTGATCGCCGAGAGGTGCTTGCGCACGGTGTTCATCGCACCGATCGGCGCACCGGAGCGCAGCAGCGCGGTGTTCACGGCCTGCTTGTCGTCGAGCGTCAGGCCGTCGGCCGGCAAGGTCAGCAACGCCGAGCCGCCGCCGGAGATCAATACCAGCACCAGATCATCGGCGTCGGCGCCCCGGGCAAGGTCCAGAATGCGTTGCGCCGCGTCGCGCCCGGCGGCGTCGGGCACGGGGTGCGCGGCCTCGACCACGCCGATGCGTTGCGTCGGCAGGCCGTGGCCGTAGCGCGTCACCACCAGGCCCTCAATCGGTCTGTCCGGCCACGCCGCCTCGACCGCCCGGGCCATCGCCGCCGCCGCCTTTCCGGCGCCGAGCACCAGCGTCCGTCCTGCCGGTACGGGCAATTCGAGGAAAGGCGCCAGGCAGCGCACCGGGTCGGCGCTGGCGACCGCCGCCCGGAACATGTCCATGAGCAGTGTCCTTTGTGCCGGTGCCAGGCTGGCTCCGTCCATGACTTGTCCCCTCGCGGCCCACCGTGTCATATGCTGTGCATGGTGAAGATACCCGAAGGCGCAGGCGCGCCAACGCCGTTCACGCCGCGCCGCGGGCGGCCCGCGCAACGGGCCGATTCCGGAAATGCCCAGGTCCAGTCGCTGGACCGGGCGCTGACGCTGCTGGAAGAGATCGCGCAACACGATCAAGGCGTCGGCCTGACCGATCTGGCGCAGGCCGTGGCACTGGCCCCTTCGACGGCGCACCGGTTGCTGAAGAGCATGCAGAATCGCGACTTCGTGCGCCAGGACGCCGAGCGCGGCCTGTGGTTCATCGGCGTGCGTGCCTTCGCGGTCGGCAACGCCTTCGCGCGCAGCCGCGACATCACCTCGCTGGCGCGGCCGGTGATGTGGGCGCTGATGGAGCAGGTCGGCGAATCGGTGAACCTCGCGGTGCTCGACGATGACGAGCCGGTCTATCTGAGCCAGGTCGAGTGTCATCAGATGATGCGGGCGCACGCGCTGCCCGGCGGTCGGCCGCCGGTGCACTGCTCCGGCGTTGGCAAGGCATTGCTGGCCTACGTGCCTGAGGATCGGGTGCGCGCCGTCCTGGCGCGGCGCGACCTTCGGGCGCAGACGCCGAAGACCATCACCGAGGCCGATATCTTCGCCGCGGCGCTGGACCATGTGCGTGAGCGCGGCTACGCGGTGGATGACGAGGAGCAGAGTCTCGGGATGCGCTGCGTCGCCTCGGCCGTGTTCGACGAGAATGGCGACGCGGTGGCGGCGCTCTCGATCACCGGGCCGACGGCACGTATCAACGATGCCCGCCTGGAGGCGTTCGGGGATGCGGTGCGCGCTGCGGCCGACGATCTGTCGACCCGCATCGGCGGACGCCGGCCAGAATAGCTCAGCCGAAGACGAAGTCCGATAGCGTCAGCTGATTGGCGGCAATCCCGTTCAGCGTAATGCTCAGCCCGTCGCCGCCGAAGGCGGCGGTGACGCGGGCGCCATCCCCGGTATCCGCGGCCTGGAGCTGGGAATCGACGGTGAAGCCCTGCATCAGGATCAGGTCCACGCCTTGTTGGAAGTCGACGATCACGTTGGCGCCCTGACCGGCGGCGAAGGTGAAGGTGTCGCTGTCCAGGCCGCCGACCAGGGTGTCGTCCGCTGGCCCACCGATCAGGGTGTCGCGCCCGGCACCGCCGACCAGCGTGTCGAAACCCTGCATGCCCAATAGCAGGTCGTCGCCGTCGCCGCCTTCGAGGCTGTCGCGTCCGCCCTGACCGCGCAGCGTGTCGTTGCCGCTGCCGCCGATCACCGTGTCGAAACCGGAGTTGCCGTTCAGCGTGTCGCTGCCGTCGCCGCCGTCGATGGTGTCGTTGTCGCCGCCGCCGAAGGCGACGTCGCCGCCGCTGCTGCCGTTCAGCAGGTCGGCACCGGTCTGTGCCTTGAGCGAGTCGTCGCCCTCGCCGCCGAGTACGATGTCGTCACCCAGATTGCCGAAGAGGCTGTCGTTGCCGGCACCGCCGGCGATCAGGTCGTCGCCGTCCTGACCGTAGCCGCGGTCGTTGCCGTCGCCGCCGTCGATGGTGTCGTTGTCGCTTCCACCGGCGACCAGGTCGTCGCCGTCGCCGCCGTTGAGCGAGTCGGCGCCGCCGAAACCGGCGAGCATGTCGTCGCCGCCGAGGCCCATGATCGAGTCGGAAGCGCCACCGCCGACGAGCGCGTCCTGCGTCTCCAGGCCGGTCAGGCCCTCCGACATGCCGTAGACCAAGTTAAAGCTGTTCGAGTAAGTCAGGCCGAAGTTGACGCCATCCACGAACGACCGGAACGGCTGATCGACCTGATTGCCCAGACGATCGAGAAAGCCGCCGGTGAGGTCGTTGATGCGGCTCTCGTATTCCTGCAGCGTGATGCGGCCGTCCCACACGTCGTCGATGGCATCGAAGACCCTGGTGTGGAAGCTCGTCATCGTGTCGTAGAGCTCGCGGGCGCGATCGACCTGCTGGCCGAGCTCGACGATGCCGAAGCGCTGGCCGACGTTGTCGAGGAAGTCGGTGGCCGTGTCCCAGAAGGCGCCGACGGCCTTGCCGATTGCTTCTTCCTTGGCCGTGTCGAACAGCCACTCGGCGCCTTCGCCGACGCCGTCGGGGATACCGATCTCCCAGCGATTGTCGAACTCGTCGAACTCGATCAGCGGCGAACTGAACTGGTCGAAGTCCGGGAGATCCCATCCGGCCTCGGTCGGCACGGGAAAGTCCGGCAGGTCCAGCGGGTCCAGGTCGATGTCGAAGGCGTTCGGATCGGTTGGCCCGGCGCCGCCGTCGAAGTTGAACACATCGACGAGCAGGGTGCTGTCCGGGTAGGTCGCCAGGATCCGGTTCACCTCGTCGATGCTGTTCTGCCAGAACGAGATGTCCTGCGAGGCGGCGAAGTCGATGCCGGCGGCGACGTCGGGCGTGAGCAGTCCGGCGTCGGCCAGGATCTGCCGGATCTCGTTCCAATCGATGCTGACGAAATCGCCGGCCGTGAAGGTGTTGATGACGCGTAGGTCGCCGACCGTCATTCCGTTGAACGGATCGCCGGTCACGCGCTCAAGCGTGGTGCCAAACTCGCCCATGCTCCGCCTCCCTGATGACCCCCTGAACAACTATCAACAGGTGCGTATCGACCGAATTTACCGCGATCCGGCGGCGTGCGCGAATCGAAGTCACGGGGGATGAGGCGGTGATCAGCTGGAGGCGGAGGACTACTGGCTGGGGGCAACCGCGCGTTCGGAGGGGAAGGTGAGCCACACCGTGGTGCCGACGCCTTCCTCCGAGTCCAGGCGCAAGCTGCCGCCGTGCAGTTCCATCAGCGAGCGCACGAGGGTGAGGCCAAGGCCGCTGCCCTGGAACTCCCGGGTCAGCGGATCGCTGGCCTGGCCGAAGGGTTCCAACACCTTGTCCAGCTGGTCGGCCGGGATGCCGATCCCGGTGTCGGCAACGGCGACCTCCAGCTCGTCGCCGCGGCGACGGCCACGCACGGTGATGACGCCGCCGGCGGGCGTGAACTTGATCGCGTTCGACAGCAGGTTCATCAGGATTTGCTTTATCGCGCGACCGTCGGCCCAAAGGTTCGGAAGGTCCGGCGGCAGGTCCTGGCGCAACGTCAGCTGGCCGCGTCCGAGCATGCCGCTCAGCACCCGCTCCAGATCCTCGGCAACCTCGCTCACCGCGACCTCTTCCTCGTTGAGCTGCAGCCGGCCGGCCTCGATCTTCGACAGGTCGAGGATGTCGTTGATTACC
>CAZVLI010000492.1:0-3788 GCA_964627965.1 uncultured Rhodospirillales bacterium | reverse complement strand
CGCAGCTCGCTGGCGCCGGCATCGAGCAGCGAGACGATCACCGCGCGCGCCGCGCCGCCGGCACCCAGTACGACGCAGGGGCCGGCGGGTCGCCAGTTCGGCGCCGCTTCGCGCAACGCCTCGATGAAGCCGAAGGCATCGGTGTTGGAGCCCGTCAGCTTGCCGTCGGCATCCACGACCACGGTATTGATGGCGCCGATCCGCCTGGCCACCGGATCGATCTCGTCGACGACCTGCAGCATCGCCTGCTTGTGCGGCAACGTGACGTTGCAGCCGGCGAAACCGAGCTTCGGCAATGCCCGGATCGCGGTTTCCAGATCGTCGGGTCGTACAGGCATCGGAATGTACGCGCCGTCCACGTCGTAGAGCTGTAGCCACCAACCGTGCAGCCGCGGCGAGCGCGAATGCTCCACCGGCCAGCCGACCACGCCCGCCTTCTTCGCCGCCCCGGTGATCACAGCGTGCTCACCCGACCAGACCGTGGCCATGGCCACGCAGGAATGCGAGCAAGGCCAGCAGCGGCAGCCCGAGCACGGTGAAGTAGTCGCCGTCGACCCGTTCAAACAGCTGTGCGCCCAGACCTTCCAGCCGATACGCCCCGACCGACTCCAGCACCGCGCGTCCCTCCGCCGCCAGGTATTCCGCCAGCGCTTCGTCGGAAAACCGACGCATGCGCAATGTCGCCTGATCGACATGATGCCAGATCGCGGTGCCGTTCGTCGCCACCGCCACGGCGGATACGAGCACATGGTCGCGCCCGCGCAGCGCCTTCAGCTGAACTTCCGCCTGCTCCAGATCCGTTGGCTTGTCGTACAGCACCGCGTCGCACGCCAGCACCTGGTCCGCGCCGACCACCAGCGCTTCGGGACGTTCCTTGGAGACCTTCACCGCCTTCATCTCGGCCAGCGCGCGCGCCATGTCGCCCGGCGTCGGCTGCTCGGCCTGCAATGCGCGTTTCATCCGCGCCTCGTCGAGACCGGAATCCAGCGCGTCGAAGTGCAATCCAGCGGCCTGCAGCAGGTGACGACGCGCGCGGCTACGCGACGTCAGCAGCAGCGGAGGGGGTGCAGCACGACTCATGCGTCGAATTGACCCGATCGGTTACTGTTCAGTAATATCATTCAGTTATCTTGTGGAGCTAAGCCCTGATCTGAGGCGTGGTGTGCAGCCTTCTCGGGTCATTGGCGAATTCTGGATGACAATTCAGTGGAATGAACCAGATAAAACATATGACAGGGCGTGGCAATCTGACACTGGTGAGTTCGACGCAGTCGGCCGATGACTTCGGCCTCGGCATGGCGCGGCTTGCCGATCTGCTGGTCTCTCACTGCCTCGTCGGCACGCTGGCGCGCTTTCGTGCAGCCGGCCAGACATACCGTTTCCCGGCGCCGGAGACCGCCTATCCCGCCTCGATCCCGGTCGCCGCGGAAGAACCGAACCGCAACACGGCGCTGGTGATCTGTGTCGATGGCGTCCTGCCGATCCCGATCCGCAAGCACTTCCGGTTGCGCAGTTCAAACCGCGCAACCTGGCGCAATATCCGCCGCCTGCTGCCGGAAGCCGACCTCAGCGACTATCGAACCACCGACAACCGGCTGGATTCGGAGGCCGCTCCGCAGCTCGTGACCCAGTTGCTGCCGCTCGACTACGCATTGCTGGTGGAGCGTCACACCGACGAGGAGGGCGCATCGCTGTCGCCTGAACTCACCCACCTGCACGTGAAGGTCGAGCGCATCACCGACAACGCGCTGCGCGACCTGGGCCGTCGTCTGGGATACCTGCAACGGTCGCTGTTCGAGCGTGGCGAGGACTATGTCGAGGCGCTCGAGGCCAAGTTCTTCGAGTATCACGGGTTTCCGGCACATGCGTCGGGCCGTCAGGCCGCCGCCGCGATGGCCGCGCAGCTGCTGCGCCAGCATGAAGTCCGCTTCACCGTGTTCGTCGCCAGTCAGGAGAGCGGGCGCCTGACGGTCCTCGACGAGACCGATCACGTCACCCAGTTCATGCTGGTCGAGGCCGACGAACGGCTGCGCGCCGGCCTGGGGGACGCCGACCCGTCGAACTATCTGCTGCCGGCGGGCGCGATGAACAACGATGGCGCGCTGTTGCGGCTGCGCCTGCACCGCACCGCCGCCGCGCAGCCCCAGACCCGTCGCAATCGGGACGCCGACATCATGGCGCCGTGGCTGGAAATCGTCGGACAGGAGCTGTTGCCGGTCGATCCGGAAGCAGGGGCGCCGCTGCCCTTCAACTGGGCCGAACGGCGCGCCGCCCGCAGATCGTAGGCATCAGGCTTCGGCCTTGTCCTCGACGCGCCGGTTGTAGAGTTCGAGGATCGCCGCCGCGGTTTCCTCGATCGATCGGCGCGACACGTCGATCGCCGGCCAGCCATGTTGCGCGAACAGGCGGCGCGCGAACACCACCTCCTCTTCCACCGCGTCGGCGTCGGCATACTCGGTCTGCGTGGTCTGGTTCAGCGCCAGCAATCGGTTGCGCCGGATCTGCACAAGCCGGGTCGGACTGGCGGTCAGACCGATCACCATCGGCCGTTGCAGCGTAGCCAGGTGGCTGAGATCCGACACGCCCGGCACGATCGGCACGTTCGCGGCCTTGATGCCACGCTGCGCCAGGTAGATGCAGGTCGGTGTCTTCGACGTCCGCGACACCCCGACCAGCACCACGTCGGCACCCTCCAGGCTCTCAGCCCCCTGACCGTCATCGTGCGCCATGGAGAACTGCACCGCGTCGATGCGCTCGAAATAGTCGGCATCCATCTCGTGCTGGCGACCGGGCTGTTCACGACTTTCCGAGCCCAGGAAGCTGGCCAGCGCCGCGATCACCGGGTCCAGCACCGGCACGCACGGGATCTGCAACCGCCGGCAGCCCTGTTGCAGCATCTCGCGCAGGCGATGATCGACCATCGTGAACAGCACGAAGCCGCCGACTTCTTCCAACGAGTCGAGCACACGCTGCAGCTGCGCCCGGCTCCGTACCATGGTCCAGACGTGATAGGTCGGCTCGGCCGCCTCGAACTGCACCAATGCCGCCTTGGCGACCCAGTTCACGGTTTCGCCGGTCGCGTCGGACACCAAGTGCAGGTGGAACGTGGTCATCGGTTATCCCCAGACAGGACGGGAAAAGCTCGGTATGCGGCCGGGGACAGAGCGATGCACGGCCCTAGCTGGGCATAAGCTTGCCACGACACTCGATTCGGACCCGGACCGATCACCATCCCATCATCCACCGTTGCCATCGGCGCACTCGTCGAACAACGTCGTCGCTATCGACAGGCCACGCACATTGCCGTTGTCGCCAAGTCACTGCGAACAGAGTGCCCTCGCCAATGATCCCGGCAGTTATCCCCAGTGCTGGCCGACACCGCGACATCTGCGCGCGTGTCGTTCGTCGGCCGGGGATAACGTGCTATCCACCGAACCCACAAGACCAAACACCACTACAGACTCTTTCTATCTCTCTTTTCCTTAAGAGTAGGCGGACCAGATTATCCCTGAGATGAGCACCGAGAAGCGCTTCCTTCGCGCCCTGCGCCGCGAACCCGTCGACCGGCCGCCGTTCTGGTTCATGCGCCAGGCCGGCCGCTATCTGCCCGAGTACAAGGAGATCCGCGCCAAGGCCGGCAACTTCCTGCGCTTCTGCTATACGCCGGACTACGCCGTCGAGGTGACCCTGCAGCCGATCCGGCGCTTCGGCATGGACGCGGCGATTATCTTCGCCGACATCCTGCTGATCCCCGACGCGTTGGGCCAGCCCCTGGCCTACGAGGAGGG
>CAZVLI010000491.1:0-3790 GCA_964627965.1 uncultured Rhodospirillales bacterium | reverse complement strand
ACCAGGTCGAGGAACAGCGCCTTGCCGTCGGGCTGCTTGTAGTCGAGCGTGATGCCCTTCTTGTTGCGGTTGATGTAGCGGAAGTACTTGTTGCGCTCGCTGCCGTCGCCCATGGCGCGGCTGCTGTCGCCGCGACCGGGCCGCTCCAGCTTCAGCACCTCCGCGCCCATGTCGGCCAGCACCACGGTGCAGAACGGGCCGGCCATGTGCTCGGTCAGGTCGAGGACGCGCAGGCCCTGCAGCGGGCCGGTATTCTCAGGCGCGGACATGTCGGGTTCCTTCCGGCGTCAGGACTTCTTGGCGACGCTGTCGAGCGTCGGCAGGTTGTAGCGGTCGGCCGGATCGTCCCAGCCCTTGTAGTTGGGTGCACGCTTCTCGGCGAAGGCGGCGCGGCTCTCCATCCGGTCGCTGGTGGCGCCGTGCAGGTGCAGCTTCTCGGCCAGCGCCTCGAAGTCCGGGCCGACCTCGGGCCGCATCAGGCGCATCATGTGCACGGTATTGACGCGGCTCGCCGGCGGCAGGGTCAGCAGGTGCTCGGCCATCTTCATCGCCTCGGGCATGAGCTGGTCGGCCTCGACCAGGCGGTTCACGAAGCCGAGCTCGTAAAAGCGCTGCGCGGTGAAGCGGAAGCCAAGCGCCATTTCCATGGCGATGGGATAGGGCAGGTTGGCGATGTGGCCGTGGTTGTAGCCGCCGAGCAGCCAGCGCTTGGCCTCGGAGATCTCGAACAGCGCTTCCGGCACGGCCAGACGCAGGTCGGTGCGTTCCACCAGCATGAAGCCGCCGCCCATGGCGTGGCCGTTGATGGCGCAGATCACCGGCTTTTCCAGCTTGCCGGCCATGAACGGGTCTTCGCGGTCGATCTTGCGCAGGCCCGGGCCGCCGGCCTCCAGCGACTCCTTCATGTCCTCGCCGGCGCAGAAGCCGCGTCCGGTGCCGGTGAAGATGCCGACCTCCAGGTCCTGGTCCTCGCGGAACTCGATCCAGGCGTCGGCCAGGCCGGCGCGCAGATCGCGGTTGATCGCGTTAAGCCGCTCCGGCCGGTTCATTCGCACCACGAAGATCTGCCCGTGGCGTTCCGTCTCGACAACCGCCATGACGGTCTCCTCCTACTGATTTGGCGCCATCATAGCCGACCGGTGCGGTGGCACGACGCTGGCGACTTTGCTTGGCCCGGGAAACGGCTAGCGCTTGCCGATCAGGTCTGTCGATATCTTGCGGTCGAACAGCCGCTCGGCATTCCGGAAGGCAATCTTCTCGGCCACCGCGCGGGGCAGCTTCGACAGCCAGCGCCGGTTCGACGCGATGATGCCGGCGTAGTTGTCCCACTGACCGTTCACCCAGGTGTCGCTGCCGACCATCAGGCGGTCCTGGAACTCGATGACGATCTGCTTCCATTCCGGGTCGAGATCGTCGCCGCCGCCGAGGATGGCGTATTCCCGCAGCGACGTGTCGGCGACGAGCTCGGGGAACTCGCTCATCAAGGCGTGGACGTTCGCCGCTGGCTCGCCCAGTCCGGCATGCGCCCAGATGATCTTCACGTCGTTGTCCAGGCTGTAGAGCCAGCGGATCGGAGCGGCGCCTGAATGAACGTGGAGATAGATGTCGCGCTGCTTGGCCATGGCGATGACCTTGCGGAACAGCGGCTCGTCACCGGTGTCGAGCACGTGGATATGGAACTCGCCGATCCCTTCGTGGGGATACTTCTCCAGACGCGCTTCGAGATAGGCGTCGATATCCTTCGCCTTGGTCCAGTTCGACGACCCGACGCTGCCGTGGTAGGGGCGCAGTTCGGGCACGATGCGGTTCGGCGCGTGCTCCCAGAGCATGATCGTACCTTCGTCCGGGGTCGACGACACCAGCGCCATGGCGACGCCGCTCTCGTCCATCAGCTCGATGACGCTACCGACCGGATAGGGCGCCCAGGCTGGCTCCTTGTAGTGCATGTGCGCATCGAAGATCGGCAGGTCCTGCACCGCCGCGCCGATGGGCGCGTGATCGCCGTCCGCCGCCGCTGGCATGGCGGCAGCGAGTGCCGATGCGGCCAACGTCAACGCCAGGCCAAGTTGCTTCGATCTTCCAACAATCATGAGCTGGCTCCGAACCGATCCGGGGGTGATCGCGACAGTCTACAGATTTCCGTGTCGCGATTGACGGCGTTTCGCCGCGCCCCGCTTGCCTGAGCGCGGCGGCAATGGGAGGCTAGCGACAACCGGCAACCCGTGGAGGAAACCAACGCCATGACCGAACTGTCCCCCGAACTGCGCGAGATCCTCGCCAAGGTCGGCACCTCCACGCTGACGGGCGTGCTGAACCGGCGCGGCCTGAAGTCGATGACGCTGTTCGACGTGCGACCGATGCGGGCGGGGCAGCCGCGCATGGTCGGCATCGCCTACACCATGCGGTTCATCCCCAGCCGAGAGGACATGGACGGGCCAAACTCGAAGAACCGCAGCCGCATTCAGCCGCAGGCGATGGAGGAGTGCCCGCCCGGTCACGTGCTGATGATCGATTCGCGCGGCGACAGCCGGGCGGCGTCCGCCGGCGATCTCTACATCGGCCGGCTGAAGGCGCGGGGTGCTGCCGGCATTGTCACCGACGGTGGCTTCCGCGACACCGGCGGCGTGGCCAAGACCGGTTTGCCGGCCTACCACCGTCGGCCGTCGTCGCCGCCGAGCCCGATCGTGCACCGGCCGATCGATCTGCAACTGCCGATCGCGTGCGGCGGCGTGGCGGTCTATCCCGGCGACATCGTGGTCGGCGACGAGGACGCCGTGCTGGTGATCCCGCCGGACATCGTCGAGGAAGTGGCGCAGGAGGCGCTGGCGACCTACGAGTACGAGGAGTTCTGCGAGGAAGAGGTCGCGCGCGGTCGTTCGCTCAAGGGCCTGTTCCCGGTCGCCAGCGACGAGGCCAAGGCGGACTATGAAGCCTGGAAGGCGAAGCAGAAGAAGTAGGACCGCCGCTCAGATATCCGCCGGGTCGACCACGCGTTCCAGTGGCTCGCCCTTGGTGTAGCGGACGATATTGTCGAGGAAGAGCTGGTCCCAGCGGTGCTGCACGCCGCTGCCGGCGAATGACGTGTGCGAGGTCAGGCGCACCTTCGGGTACGTCCACAGCGGATCGTCGGTCGGCAGCGGTTCGGTGCGGAAAACGTCCAGCACCGCGCATTCCAGCTTGTCCGCATCCAGTGCCGCGATCAGCGCGGCGTCGTCGATCAGGCCGCCGCGGCCGACATTGACCAGCACCGCCCCCTTCTTGGCGGCGGCGAAGAAGCCGGCGTCGGCCAGGTCGCGGGTCGCGTCGGTCAGTGGACACGACAGCAGGATCACGTCGGCCTCAGGCAAAAAGGTGGGGACATCTTCCAGGCGGCCGGCGCGATCGACCTCGTCGCCAACGGTCGGGTTGCGGCGGATCGCCATGACCTCGGCGCCGAACGCCTTGGCGCGCTTGCCGACCTCGCCGCCGATGGCGCCGTAGCCGACGATCAGCCATTTGGTGCGCGAGATCTCGCGGAACGGCGTCACCGCCCATTCCTTGTCGGCCTGCATCTGGCGCTGTCTGGCGACCGGGTGGAACAGCGCCAGCACCTGGGCCAGCGTGTACTCGGCGATGGCAACGCTCTGCGCGGAACTGTTGCAGATGCGGATGCCGCGATCGGCGGTCTTGCGATAGAACGGATGGTCGAGCCCGGCGTTGAAGGTCTGCACGACGTCGACCCGCTTGGTTGCCAGTACCGTGTCGAAGGCGGCATCGCGCGCTGCCATGTTGCCGATCTGCTGGCTGAGCC
>CAZVLI010000490.1:0-3802 GCA_964627965.1 uncultured Rhodospirillales bacterium | reverse complement strand
ACCGGCTCGCCGTCGACCAGGATGATCCGCTTGGCGCCGGCCCGCACCGCCGGCTCGTAGCGCTGCGCAATGATCGGTTCGCGCGACGCCTGGGTGAACATCTCCAGCAGCGAGCCGAGATTCTCGTCGTCGGGCTTCAGGTGGAACACACCGGCGCCGCCATTGCCGAACAGCGGCTTTACGATGATGTCCTTGTGTTCGGCCCGGAACGCCTTCACCTCGTCCATGTCGGAGGTGATCACGGTCGGCGGCATCAGGTCGGGAAAGTGGGTAACGAACAGCTTCTCCGGCGCGTTGCGCACGTGCACCGGGTCGTTCACCACCAGCGTCTGCGGATGGATGTGCTCCAGGATATGCGTCGCAGTGATGTAGGCCATGTCGAACGGCGGGTCCTGACGCATCAGCACGATGTCGACGCCGGCGAGGTCCAGCGTCTCGAACTCACCCAGGGTGGCGTGGTTGCCCGGTTCGCGCCGCACCGTCAGCGGCCGCGCCTTGGCCACTACCCGCCCGTGCTTGAAGCTCAGCGCCGACGGCAGATAGTGGAACAGCGCATGCCCGCGTTCCTGCGCTTCCAGCGCCAGCGCGAAGGTGCTGTCGGCGTCGATGTCGACCGGTTCGATCGGGTCCATCTGGATCGCGACGGCAAGGCTCATCGGTGTCTCCGGGCCCGCGGAATGGAAACGCCGCCCGGCGGGCGCGGGCCACGGCGGCGCCAGTTTAGCCGCGCCGGCCCAGGTCGGAAAAGCAGGCTAGTCCAGCCCGAGTTCGCGGCGCTTCCTCTTCGACAGGCCCAGGCCGACGATGCGGTGCGACTCGGTGATGTAGGCCTTCAGGTCGTCGTCCGACAGGCCGGGATCGTCGTAGTGCTGGATCCACGACATGCCGCGCGAAGCCAGGTGCGGCGCCGGTCGCAGGCCCGGCTGTTCCTTCATGATCTCGAAGGCCAGTTCGGAGACCTTGAAGGTGACGTGCTCGTGCTCGCCCCGGTTCCAGCGCGCGATGGCGAACACCTTCCCGCCGACCTTCCAGACATGCGCGCCGCGCCACTGCACCACATGCGTCGTAGCCGGCAACGCGCCGCAGAAGCCGTTGTACTCCTCGAGCGTCATCAGTTCAGTCGGGACTGGAGCTGCTGCATCAGCGTCGCGGCGTCGTGACGCTGCGCCTCGTCGCTGGCCAGCGCCTGGTACTGCGCGGCGGCGGTGAGCGCGTCATGCATCTGGCCCTGGTGCGCGGCGATCACCGCCAGCTCGCGCTGCACCGGTGCCATGCGCGGCGCGATCCACGCCATCGAACGCACGATGCGCAGCGCCTTGTCGACGTCGCCGGCCTGCAGGGCGCGCAGCTTGATGTTGTTCTGCAGGCGCAACAGCACCGAGCGGTCGTCCACCGCGCCGATATCGGACGGCTGCATCGGCGGGCGGTCACCGGCATGGCGTTGCAGCAGCGCGCGCAGGTCGGCCGCCGAACGCGCCGCGCCGCTGGCGAAGGGGTCCATGATCACCCGGCCGCCGGCGGCTTCCAGCCGCACCAGGAAGTGGCCCGGCGTGTCGAGACCGGTCATCTCCCAGCCGGCCGCCCGCGCGCCGTGGATGTAGAGCACGCCCAGCGCCACCGGCAGGCCGCGCTTGCGGTCGATCACCCGCATCAGGTTGGCGTTCTGCACGTCGTCGTAGGTCGCGGTGTCGCCGCCATAGCCGTGCCGGTCGGCCAGCACCGAGCGCAGAACGGCAGCGGCCGCCGCCGGTCCCTTCGGGGCCATCTCGGCGGTCTCGCGCAGTTCCTCGGAGAGTTCGTCCAGGTGATCCCGGTAACGCGCCAGGCCCACGCGCGGCCGGTCCAGCGACGCCAGCGCCAGCGCGATCTCGGCGATATCGAGCCGGTCGTGCGGGCTCTCGCCGGCCGCGCGCAGGATCGCTTCTGGCGTGTCGGCGCTCATGTCCCCTAGCTCACGACTGGCGCCGGCGGGGGTCGTCCTTGAGCTGCACGTGGCTGACCACCTGGGTCACGCCGCGGATTGTCCGCGCGTGCTGCACCGCCCGGTCCAGCTCGGTCTGGCTCTGCGCGATACCCATCAGGTAAAGCACGCCGTTCACAGTATCGACGGAGTAGTTGATGTCGACGATATCGCCGTCGCCGATCAGCTTGCCGCGCATCTGCGTGCTGATCCAGACGTCCTTGGCGTAGCTCATCAGGCCGGACTTGTCGTCGATCTGGAGCTCGTTCAGAACTTCCTTCACGCCTTCGGCCTGCCAGGCGATACGCACCGCGTCGACCCGGTCGTCGACGCTCGGCACGCTGCCGGTCATCAGCACCCGGCCCTCGACCACCTCGAGATCGACATCGGTGAACAGCCGCTCCGACTTCTGCAGCAACAGGTGGTTGATCTGCACCTGGATGGTCGCGTCGTCGACGGCGTTGCCGACCGAACGCTCCTGTACCGCGGCGACACCGACCGTGGCACCGGCGCCGACCACCGCGCCCAGCGGCGTGCAGGCATTGAGCGCCAGCGCCAGTCCGCCGGCGGCAAGCAATGCCGAGGACAGCTTCATCATCGGCAAGGATTCCCTTGTCATGGTTGGTCGTGGCGAATCAGGGGCGCCACGCATCCATTATATGGCGCGGCCAGCGCCACGGCAGGACCAGCATCAGATCGAAGCGCAATCGCAGGTCGGTACCGAGCCGGGCCGCCTGCGCCAGGGCGGCGCGTTCCAGGCGATGGCGCTGTCGCGCGGTCAGCACCTCGTCGGCGGCGGCGGCCCGTGCCTTCACCTCAACGATGGCCAGCACATCGCCGCGACGCGCCAGGATGTCGATCTCGCCGGCGCCGCCACCGGTCCCGCGCAGGTTCCGTTCCAGGATGCGATAGCCCTTCAGCCGCAGCCAGCCGGCCGCCACCCGTTCCGCCCAGCGGCCGTAGCGATAGGCCCGCTGGCGCTTCATTCTGGCTTGAGCGCGAGCGCGCGGGCGTAGACCTGGCGCCGTTTCCATCCGGTCGCGGCGGTCACCCGCGCCACCGCGCGCAACGACACCTCGGCCAGCGCCACCAGCCGCGCCGCGTCGACATCGGCCTCGGTGGCGACGGCCGCCTCTCCCGGCCCGATGACCAGCGTGATCTCGCCCTTCGGCGTCGCCGCGTCGGCATAACGCGCCGCCAGCTCCGGCAGGCTGCCGCGTGCGAACTCCTCGTGCAGCTTGGTCAGCTCGCGCCCCACCACCGCCGGTCGCGGACCCAGCACATCGGCGAGGCTGGCCGCCAGCCGCGAAGGCGCCTCCAGCAGCACCAGCGTCGCCTCGATGCCGGCGAGTGCCTGGATCGCGGTGCGTCGCTGCCCCGATTTGTGCGGCAGAAACCCGCCGAACAGGAATCGGTCGGTCGGTAGCCCGGCCCCGACCAGCGCCGCCAGCACCGACGACGCACCCGGCACGGGAAACACCTTCACGCCGGCCTCGACCGCCTCGGCGACCAGACGGTAGCCGGGATCGGAGATCAGCGGCGTGCCGGCGTCGCTCACCAGCGCCACCCGCTCGCCGCCCACGAGCCGCTTCAGCAATGCCGGCCGCGCGCGCACCGCGTTGTGCTCGTGATAGGCGACCATTGCCTTGGAAATGCCATACCGCGCGAGCAGCCTGGAGGTGATCCGGGTGTCCTCCGCCGCGATCACGTCCACGCCGGCTAGGACATCCAGGGCACGCAAGGTAATATCGCGCAGGTTGCCGATGGGCGTGGCAACCAGGTAGAGGCCGGGGTCCGTTGAGCGAGTCGCACCCGCATTCTGATCGACCCAGCCGGGGTCAG
>CAZVLI010000489.1:0-3805 GCA_964627965.1 uncultured Rhodospirillales bacterium | reverse complement strand
CAACGCGAAGTGATTGAACGCGTCGCGCTCGTCCAGCTCGATGGCGCGCTCTGCCGCGCCCAGACCGTCGCGCAGCGTCGCGTCGCGGTCGGCGGCGTAACCCGACAGCGCCTCGATGGCGGCAACGTAGCCGAGCGCGGCATGGGCGCGGGCGTAGCTGGCATCGCGGTCCACCGCCTGCTGGAACAGTGCCCGGGCCATCGCCAGCTCGTCCTTTGTCATCTTGTAGAGGTGCCACAGGCCGCGCTGGTGGCAGTCCCAGGCGTCCAGGTCGATGTCGGCCTTGCGGTGCGCCTGCTCGCGCTCGTGGCCGGCGACCTCGACGTCGAGATGGGCGCTGATCGCCTCGGCGAGTTCGTCTTGCAGCTCGAAGATGTCGACCAACCCGCGATCGAAACGCTGCGCCCATACCTGGCTATCGGCGCGGGCGTCACTCAACTGCGCCGTCACCCGAACGCGCTTGCCGGCCTTGCGGACGCTGCCTTCGACGACGTAACGCACTCCGAGTCCGCGCGCGACATCGCGGAGGACGGCGCGCTGGTCCTTGAAGGCGAAGGCCGAGTGTCGCGAGATCACCGTCAACCAGCGCAGGCGCGACAGTGCCGTGGTGATGTCCTCGGTGATGCCGTCGGAAAAGTATTCCTGCTCGGCGTCGCCCGACATGTTGTCGAACGGCAGCACCGCGATCGACGGCCGCTCCGTCGCTTTCGTGGGGGCCGCATCCGGCATGCGCGGGCCGCGCTGCCAGACCCGGACCGGACGGCGGATGTTCTTCAGCTCGCGTTCGCCGAGGTCGGCGAAGCCGGCCGCCATGGCCTCGTCGAGATAGTCATGCACGATGCCCGAAATGGCGACGCCGCCAGGCTCGCCCAGTTCCTGTAGCCGTGCCGCGATGTTCACGCCGTCGCCGAATATGTCGTCGCTGTCCACGATCACGTCACCCAGGTGCACGCCGACGCGAAACCGAATCGCGACGTCGTCGCCCACGCCCGCGTTGCGCCGCGCCATCCCCTCCTGAACCATCAGACAGCAATCGACGGCGGCGACGACCGAGGCGAACTCCAGCAGCAGGCCGTCGCCGGTGGTCTTGACGATGCGGCCGCCGTGGCTGGCGACGGCCGGCTCGATCAGGTCTGCGATGTGCGCCTTCAGCGTCGCGAGCGTGCCGCGTTCGTCGGCGCCCATCAGCCGCGAATAGCCGGCCACGTCGGCCGAGACGACGGCGGCAAGACGCCGTTGCTCGCCTCCGCTCATCGATCCGGTCAGTCCGCCATCGTCGCGGACAGGCGTTCGACCGCCTCGGCGTAGTCCTCCATGAAGGCATAGACCACCGAGCGGGCGGACTGTTCCTCGTTCATCAGGCCGACGGCTTGGCCGACGTAGTAGGTGGCCAATTCCTGCGCGCCGGCGTGGCCGCGTTCGGCCAGCTTGTCGATCTTCGCCATCGTCGGCTTGGAGATCATGCCCTGCAGCGGCATCGGCAGCGGGTCAGGCGCGTCCTTGGCGTGCCAGGCGTCGGTCCAGGCCGACTTCAGCTGTCGCGTCGGCTTGCCGGTGCGGCTGCGCGAACGGACCGTGTCGCGCGACGTCGCGGCAAGCATCTTACGCTTCACCGTCGGAATGGTCTCCGCCTCGGCGGTGGTCAGCCACACCGAGCCGCACCACGCGCCGGCCGCGCCCATCGCCATGCAGGCCGCCATCTGCCGCCCCGTGGCGATGCCGCCGGCCGCCAGCACGTCGACATTCGGGTAGGCCTCCATCGCCGCGACCACTTCCGGGATCAGCACCATGGTGGAGATCTCGCCGCAGTGCCCGCCTGCCTCGGTGCCGGACACCACCAGCACGTCGACGCCGGCCTCCGCGTGTTTGATCGCGTGTGCCTTGGCGCCGGTCAGCGCGCCGACGGCGATGCCCTTGGCGTGCGCCTGCTCCAGCATGTAGGGCGGCGGCACGCCGAGCGCGTTGACGATCATCGCGATGCCGTGCGCGAAGGCGACGTCCATCAGCTTGGCGGCCGCGTCGGCGCGATAGTTCTCGCCGGCGGCGTCGTGCGACGGCGTGTCCCACAGGTCGGCAGTATCGACGCCGTGCTTCTCCAGCAGGTCGACGATGTAGCGCCGGTGCTCCGGCGGCACCCGCGCCTCCAGCTCCGCCGCGCTGACCCCGCCGTCCTTGGCCTCCAGCTTGTTCGGCACCAGCAGGTCGAGGCCGTAGGGCTTGCCGCCGACCTGCTCGTCGATCCACGACAGCTCGATGTCCAGGCTCTCCGGCGTGTGCCAGGTCGCGCCCAGCACGCCGAAGCCGCCGGCGTTGGTCACCGCCGCCACCACGTCGCGGCAATGGCTGAAGGCGAACAGCGGGAAGTCGATCCCGAACCGTTCGCACAGTCTCGATTTCATGGGCTGGCTCCCGCCGGTCAGGCCATCTGCTCGATGTCGGCCCGGTTCAGCCCGACCTTGGCGGCGGCTTCCAGCATCTCCTGCCAGGTCTGGTCGTCGACCGGGATGCCGTTGGCCATGCGGTCGGCCTTCGACTTCTGCTCCGGCTCGCCCGGCACCATCACCCGTTCCACGCCGGGCGCCGGCGGCGATGCCTTCACCCAGGCGGTGAAGTCGTCGATCTCGCGCTCGAAGTCGGCGCGGGCACCGAACATCTCCGGATCGAGAATGATGGTCAGCATGTTGTTGGTGATGGTCGGGCGCGGGCTGCGGTCGGGCAGGTTGGTGCCGCCGGTGGCGAAGGCGCCGGCCATCAGCTCGCAGGCCAGCGCCAGGCCGTAGCCCTTGTGCAGGCCGGCAGCCATCAGCGCGCCGCGCGGCTCGGCAAACATCACACCCGGATCGAGGCTGGCCCGGCCCTCGGCGTCGATCACCGTGTCGGGGTCGACCTCGACACCCTTGTTGTAGGCCACCCGGACCTTGCCCATCGCCACCTTCGACGTCGCCATGTCGAGGATCAGCGGAGGGTTCTTCGGCGTCGCCGGGAAGGCGGTGACGTAGGGGTTGGTCGACAGCCGCGCGTCGGAGCCGCCCCACGGAGCCACGATGTGCCCGGAGGTGACATTGACGTAGTGGATCGAAACGAAGCCGGCCGCGGCGCACATTTCGCCCCAGGCGCCGACCCGGCCGATGTGGTGCGCATTGCGCAGCGCGACGACGGCGATGCCCATCTCCTTGGCCTTGGCGATGCCGAGTTCCATCGCCTTCGGCGCACAGACCTGGCCGTAGGCCCAGTGCCCGTCGACCAGCAGATAGGCGCCGCGGTCGCTGACCACCTCGACATCCTGGTTCGGCGTCAGCCTGCCGTCCTTCAGCGATTCCACGTAGGCCGGCACCATGCCGATACCGTGGCTGTCATGGCCGTACAGGTTGGCGGTGACCAGCTGTTCGGCGACCTGGGTCGCTTCTTCCTGGCTGGAGCCGCCGGCAACGCAGATGCGTTGCACGAGGTCGGTCAAGGCGGCGGCACTGAAAGTCGGCATGCGCGTTTATCTCCCTGGAGCTTTGGCCCAGCATAGGCGGCGCGGATGCGGCCCGGAAGTGCGGTTGCGGCATGGCAGACCGCTACCTATTCTCTTGCTATGGCAAAGCGAGCCACACGCAAGGCGGCGCCCGAGCCGCGGGACGCCATCATCGACGCCGCGCTGCGGCTGGCGGCGAGTGAAGGCTGGTGTGCGCCGAGCCTGGCCGACATCGCCGCCGAGGCCGGGATGACGCCGGCCGAGTTGCACAAGCACTTTCGCTGCAAATCGCAGATCCTGTGCGCCTTCACCCGGCGCATCGACCAGCAGGTGCTGGACGGCACC
>CAZVLI010000488.1:0-3808 GCA_964627965.1 uncultured Rhodospirillales bacterium | reverse complement strand
AAAGCTGACAAAGCGCGCTAAGAAAGCCTCGGAAGCAATTGATCGCGAAAAAGAATATGCGATCGGCGAAGCGCTGAACCTGGTCAAGGATCACGCCAGCTCCAAGTTCGACGAGACGGTCGACGTGACCATGCGTCTGAACGTCGATCCGCGCCACGCGGACCAGATGGTCCGTGGCACGGTGCAGCTGCCGAACGGCACCGGCAAGTCGGTGCGGGTGGCGGTGTTCGCGAAGGATGCGAAGGCCGACGAGGCGCGCGAGGCGGGCGCCGATCTGGTCGGCGCCGACGAGCTGGCGCAGCAGATTCAGGGCGGCGAGATCAACTTCGACCGTGTGATCGCGGCGCCGGACATGATGGCGGTGGTCGGCCGACTCGGTAAGATCCTGGGTCCGCGCGGCCTGATGCCGAACCCGAAGCTGGGTACGGTGACGCCGGATGTCGCCAGTGCGGTGAAGGCGGCGAAGGCCGGCCAGGTCGACTTCCGGGTCGAGAAGGCCGGTATCGTCCATGCCGGTGTCGGCAAGGCCAGCTTCTCCGCGGACAAGCTGGAAGAGAACATCAAGGCGTTCGCCACGGCGGTGATCCGGGCGAAGCCGTCGGGTGCCAAGGGCACCTATCTGAAGAAGATGTCGGTGAGCTCCACGATGGGCCCCGGCGTACAGCTGGATTTCGCCAGTCTTTCGGTCGACGCCTCGGCGCCGGCCGGCGACGACTGACGACGACGAGTTCGCCGTGGCCGGCTTGACCGGCGGCGGCGGAAGGAAGCGGCAAAGCCGGGGCGCGTCCCCGACGTGCCGTTTCCACCCTGTCCGAGATTGCGGGTGTCGCAAGACCTAATGTCCCTGTCGGGGCGCCAGCATGAGATGGGGCGAGCGATGGACCCTCGGGTCGATCGTTCGTAACCCCTGACGAAGGGCAGGCCTTCGGTCTGGTGGATGGGCCACTAGGCCAAACAAGGCCGGATGCCGGCGGCGGGCGATCGCCAGCGGTGTCCGAAAGTCGGAGGCTAGACGTGGACCGAGCTGAAAAGCACGCGTTCGTGGCGGACATGAACGCGGTCTTCAAGGAGACCGCGGCCGTGATCGTCACCCACTACAGCGGCCTCAACGTCGCCCAGGTCACCGACCTGCGGCGGCGCATGCGCGATGGCGGGGCGCGGTTTCGCGTCACCAAGAACCGCCTGACCAAGCTGGCGCTTGCCGATACGCCGTATGTGGGTCTTGCCGACCTGCTGACCGGTCCGACCGGCATCGCCTATTCCGACGACCCGGTGGCCGCCGCCAAGGTCGCCGTGGAGTTCGCCAAGCAGCACGACAAGCTGGTCGTGCTCGGCGGCGCCATGGGCGACACCATGCTGGACCCCAATGGGGTGAAGGCACTGGCGGAACTGCCGTCGTTGGACGAGCTGCGCGGCAAGATCGTCGGGCTTCTGCAGGCCCCGGCGGGCAACATCGCCCGCATCCTGCAGGCGCCGGGCGGGCAAGTCGCGCGCGTGCTGGCCGCTCATGCCGAGAAGGCAGAGGCGGCCTGAGGCCGACAACCTTAGAGCAACACCGAAACGAACCGTCAGGGGTTCGAACGTAAAGGAAGATTGAGACATGGCTGATCTGGAAAAGCTGGTCGAAGACCTGAGCTCGCTGACCGTCCTCGAGGCGGCCGAGCTGTCGAAGCTGCTGGAAGAGAAGTGGGGCGTTTCCGCCGCGGCCCCGGTGGCCGTTGCGGCTGCCGCTGGCGGCGCCGCGGGTGGCGCCGAGGCCGCCGAGGAGAAGGATGAGTTCGACGTCATCCTGGCCTCCGTCGGCGACAAGAAGATCAACGTCAGCAAGGAAGTCCGCGCCGTCACCGGTCTTCGCCTGAAGGAGGCCAAGGAGCTGGTCGAAGCGGCGCCGAAGGCGATCAAGGAAGCCGTCGGCAAGGACGAGGCCGCGAAGATCAAGGAGCAGATCGAAGGGGCCGGTGCCACTGTCGAGGTGAAGTAGCCTTACAATACGACGTGATTCGGTCCCGGCTTCGGCTGGGACCGACCACGGCACGAAGGAGCAGGGTCACGGACAGCCGGACCAGCGCCGCAGAGACCGGGACGCGATGACGCCAGTATCGTTGTCGTCGCCAAGACCCGGAGAAGAGTTTTTGAACGGTGGGTCAGCCGCGCCGCGGTTGGCCCTTGTCGTCGTGCCTGGGCTTGGCCCGCGCGACGCCATGAATTGAACGTGCAAGGAGCAGGCATGTCTCTTTCCTTCACCGGCCGCAAGCGTGTTCGCCGCAGTTTCGGGCGCATTCCCGAGGTCGCGGCGATGCCGAACCTGATCGAAGTGCAGAAGAGCTCGTACGACCAGTTCCTGCAGATCGATCGGGAAGAGGCGGAGCGTGACGACACCGGCCTCAACGGTGTCTTCAAGTCGGTGTTCCCGATCAAGGATTTCTCCGAGACCGCCGAACTGCACTACGTGAAGTACGAGCTCGAAGAGCCGAAGTACGACACCGACGAGTGCCAGCAGCGTGGCATGACCTATGCCGCGCCGCTGAAGGTGACGCTGCGCTTGATCGTGTTCGAGGTCGACGAGGAAACTGGCGCCAAGTCCGTGCTCGATATCAAGGAGCAGGACGTCTACATGGGCGACATGCCGTTGATGACGAACAACGGCACGTTCATCGTCAACGGCACCGAGCGGGTCATCGTCTCGCAGATGCACCGGTCGCCGGGCGTGTTCTTTGACCACGACCGCGGCAAGAACCACTCGTCGGGCAAGTTCCTGTTCGCCGCGCGGATCATCCCGTACCGCGGTTCCTGGCTGGACTTCGAGTTCGACGCCAAGGACATCACCTACGTACGCATCGACCGGCGCCGCAAGCTGCCGGTGACGACGCTGCTGATGGCGCTGGGCCTGTCGGGCGAAGAGATCCTGGCGCATTTCTACAAGCAGGTGCCGTTCAAGTACGACAGCAAGAACGACGCCTGGCGCACGCCGTTCGAGGCGGAGCGCATGCGCGGCCTGCGGCCGGCGTACAACCTGATCAACGCCAAGACCGGCGAGGTCGTGGTCGAGGCGCACACCAAGATCACCCCGCGCCTGATCCGTCAGCTCGGCGAGCAGAACGTCAAGGAACTGCTGGTCAGCGACGAGGAGCTGATCGGCCGCTACGTCGCCGAGGACATGATCAACGAGGACGACGGTCTGGTCCTGGTCGAGGCCGGCGAGGAGATCACCGAGGCGACGCTGGAGGCGATGCGCGAGCACAGGCTGACCAACATCCCGACGCTGGACATCGACCACGTCACGGTCGGCCCGTACATCCGCAACACGCTGATGCTCGACAAGAACGGCGCCCGCGAGCAGGCGCTGATCGACATCTACCGCGTGATGCGCCCGGGCGAGCCGCCGACGCTGGACGCGGCGGAGACGCTGTTCAACGGTCTGTTCTTCGATGCCGAGCGTTACGACCTCTCGGCCGTCGGCCGGGTGAAGCTGAACGCGCGCCTCGGTTTCGAGACCGAGGACTCGCTGCGCGTGCTGCGCTCTGAAGACATCCTGGCGGTGGTCAAGACGCTGGTCGAGCTGAAGGACGGCCGTGGCGAGATCGACGACATCGGCCATCTGGGGAGCCGCCGGGTGCGTTCGGTCGGCGAGCTGATGGAAAACCAGTACCGCAGCGGCCTGCTGCGCATGGAGCGTGCGATCCGCGAGCGGATGAGCTCGGTCGACATCGACACGGTGATGCCGCACGACCTGATCAACGCCAAGCCGGCGGCGGCGGCGGTGCGCGAGTTCTTCGGTTCGTCGCAGCTCAGCCAGTTCATGGACCAG
>CAZVLI010000487.1:0-3816 GCA_964627965.1 uncultured Rhodospirillales bacterium | reverse complement strand
AGCGGCAGCGGCAGCGTGCTGACCAAGAGATCGCCGATCACCGGCCAGGCCGGCAGCCGGTATTTCATGTCCACCGGCGTCGGCCAGTCGTAGGCCGCGCCGGCCAGCGTGACGACGCCGGCAACCTCGTCGCCGTAGGCCAGGGCGTAGGCGAGCACCAGTGAGCCGCTCCAGGAGAAGCCGACCATGATCGGTTTCTCCACGCCGATCCGCCGCAGCAATCCGTGCACCACGGCGGCCTGCTCGGCCGGGTTCATCGGGGTGTCGGCGCGCTCGCTGTAGCCGTGACCGGGGCGGTCGATGGCGATCACGCGGTAGCGCCGCGCCAGGTCGTCCATCACCGTCTCGGAAAAGTCCTGCACGGTGCCGTTGATGCCGTGCATCAGCACCAGCGGCGGGCCGCTGCCGCTCTCGACGTAGTGGATGTCGAGGCCGTCGACCTCGACGATCTGGCCCGTGGGGGGATGGGCGGCCTCGGCCTGGCGTGCCAGAACGGAGTTCCAGGCATACAGACCGGCGAACCCGAGACCGAAAACAGACAGTACGATAGTCGCGAACAAGCGGAACAGCTTCATTTTGGCACGCAAGACCTCTCCTGGCGCTCAACAAAGCAAGAGGCGCGCCAAGACAAGGTCACGCAACGTGGCAATAAACGCACCGCCACAAAGAGTTGCGGCGCAGCCTGCAAAGGCTGCGCCGCATGGGTGTTGCGCAATGACAGAGGCGTCGCTACCTCTTTCCCCTCTCAATTATTCAATACTCGTGCCTTACTTAACCGCGACGTGCTTTTTTGCACACACCCTCTGCGCCATGCTTAAGCAATCTTGGGGCCACATGGTTAAGACTCATTTTGTATCTTACATATCAGTGGCTTAGGGATGGTGTGGACTCGCCGTTCGGCGCCAAGTGTCAAAATGACCGACAGTCGGTAGCCGGTCAGACCAGCGCGTGAAACAGCCCGATCGCGACGCTGGCCGCGACCGCGGGCAGCACGACCACGAACTTCAGGACGGTTATGCCAATTTCGCGTAGCGCCTTGTCGCGCGACGCGAGCGCCACGAAGAGCGGCACCGCGGCACCTGCCATCGACAGCCCCACCACATACGGCATGCGTGCCTCCCGACGTCAAACGCGACTCCCGCCTCGATTATTGAGGCTTTGCCGGATTTCTCAAGCGTGCCCGTCGCCAGGCTGGCAAGCTAGGGCGAAGTCGCAGCGACAAGAGGGACCCGACACATGCGCGTCGTCATCGCCCAGATGAAACACGAGACGAACACCTTCTCCCCGGTGCCGACCCCGCTGGCGCGGTTCGCGCGCGGTCGCGACGCGCCGCCAGAGGGTCGGGAGGCCTACGAGTCGGTGCAGGGTGTCAGTAGCGGCATGACCGCCTTCATCGACCTGGCCGAGCAGGCCGGCGCCGAGATCATCACCCCGATCGCGGCCAGCGCCGCGCCGTCCGGGCCGGTGCCCGACGACGTCTACGAGTACATGTGCGGGCGCATCGTCGACGCCGTGGCCGAGGGTTGCGACGCGATCCTGCTTGACCTGCACGGCGCCATGGTCACCGCGACACGCGAGGATGGCGAGGGCGAGTTGCTGCGCCGCGTCCGCGAGATCGCGCCGGACGTGCCGATCGGCGTCGCGCTCGACATGCACACCAACCTGTACCCGGCCATCGTCGACAACTGCGACGTCATCGCCGGCTACCAGACCTATCCGCACATCGACAACTACGAGACCGCCGCGCGTGCCGGCAAGGCGATCTTCGCCATGCTCGACGGCAAGGCGAAGCCGGCGATGGCGTGGGGCAACCGGCCGATGCTGCCGCACGTGATGCGCCAGGGCACCGACGACTTCCCCAACAAGGAACTGCAGGCCCGCACGCGCGAGATGGAGGCCTCCGGCGCGCTGGTCGCCACGCTGTTCACCGGTTTCCCGCATGCCGACATCCACAACGCCGGCTTGTCCGCCGTGGTCGTCACCGACAACGATCCCGACCTTGCCCGCAAGTGGTGCGACGAGTTGCTCGATTTCGCGTGGAAGGAGCGCGAGGCCTTCGTCTACAAGATCGAACCCCTGGCCGACTCTTTGGCCCGTGCCGAGACGGTGCCGGAGGGACCGGTGATCCTGCTCGACCACTACGACAACGCGGCGTCCGGCGGAACCATGGACACGATGACGGTACTGGCCGGCATTCTCGAAGCCGGGCTGGAGAATGTCGCCGCCTTCGCCATCCACGACCCCGACGCCGTGCGGGAGATGATCGCCGCCGGCGTCGGTGCCGACGTCACGGTCTCTCTCGGCGGCAAGCTCGAAATGCCCTCGATCGGCCGGAAGGGCGAGCCGCTCCAGGTCACCGGTCGGGTCAAACTGATCTCCGACGGCCTCTACCGCAACCGCGGCCCGGCCTCGACCGGCGCGCTGATGGACCTGGGACCCACCGTCGTGCTCGACACCGGCAAGGTCGAGATCGTGGTGATCTCGAAACACTCCGAACCCAACGACCTGAACTGCCTGCTCAGCCTCGGGATCGATCCGACGCAGAAGCGCTATCTGATGCTGAAGAGCCGGATCCACTACCGCGCCGGGTTCAGGGCGGTCGCCAAGGAAGTGATCGAGTGCGCGGGGACCGGTGTCTGCACGTCGGATTACAGCCAGCTCACGTTCGACAACGTGCGGCGACCGATCTATCCGCTCGACCTGATCAACGACCCCGATGGCTAGCCACGGCGGCGATTGGGTAGAACTACTCATGAGTGACGATTGTCGCTGCGGCAATCGGCAGGAGCGCTAGGGTTGCCGTGATGTAAACTATGTTGCGACTCGGGCGTCCTGGTGGCGCCCCGGTCTGCCGGGCAAGGGGACAGATGCCGACACGTCGCACCGTGCTGGGCGGTGGCGTTGCCGGAGTGGCGAGCATGGCCATGCCGGCGACGGCGCGTGCCGCGACGGTCTCGCGGGAACCGGCGTTTCTGGTACCGGGCTACTTTCCCAACGAGGCATTTCGCGGCGGCCGGCCGCTGAAGCACGATGCCCACGCTGCCCGCAACCTGCCCTCCGGCTACGATGGCCCGGTGACCCTGCTGAGCCGCGTGACGGCCGCCGGCGACGAGCGCCGGGCGCTGATGCCGATTCGCGGCCACGATGTCGAAGTGGCGCCCGACCGGCGCACCGCCGTGTTCGCCGCCATGAACCACGAGGCGCTTCTGCGCTTCGAGGTCGACAGCCTCGATCTCACGCATAGCGCCGCGCCGCACGCGCCGGGCTACATCTTCGGCGGTCACGCGTCCTACACGGCGGACGGCAAGACGCTGTTCGTCGCCGAGCGCAGCGCCGACGACACCGCCTACGCCGGCGATCTGGCGCGCTATCAGGGCCGGATCAGCGTGCGCGACGCCGCGACCCTGGACGTGCTGGACAGCTTCCCGGCGCATGGCGTCGGGCCGCACGAGGTCGCCCTGATCGACGACGACCGGCATCTGGCGATCGCCAACTATGGCCGGGTGCCATGGCCCGCCGACCAAACCCAGCCTGCCCCCGGCATACCCTACGGGGTGGAACCGTCGCTGACTGTGATCGACACCGCCGATGGCCGGCTGCTGCGCAAGGTGGCGTCGACCCGGCCGCAGAACGAGTTGCGCCACCTCGGCGCGGCGCGGAGCGACCGCATCTTCGCCATACAGGCGCGGCCCGACACCTTCGCCAATACCCAGCGCGTGCTGCGCGGTCGCGGCGAGACCTACATGCCCGATCGCTCCGATTCGAAGAGGCGCGGTTACCTGCCGGTGCCGGTGCTGCATTTCGATGTCGAAGCCG
>CAZVLI010000486.1:0-3823 GCA_964627965.1 uncultured Rhodospirillales bacterium | reverse complement strand
TACACTCTTTCCCACCTTGAGAAGAACATCAACGCTTTACTCTCCCGGTTCTGCGCCGCCGACCGCGCCGGACGGCTGGACGACATGCTGAGCTTCGCCGACAGCTTCCTGCGCCTGGACGAGAATCAGCGCCCCGCCTGGGACGGCCTGGCGCAGAGCCTGCGCGGCGCCAATGGACGTATCGACGCGGCCTGCGCCGAGCTCGGCGACGGCGTCGGCACCTCCGCCCCGGACCGTCTGGCCGCGATCGAGACCCTGCTCGGCACCGGCCTGGATATCGTCAAGGAGGTGCGGCCGGCGTTCGACGGCTTCTACGCCACGCTGGACGAAGACCAGAAGCAGGCGCTCGACCGCTTGATGGAACGCCGTCGGCGCGGCTGAACGGCAGACGGCGCAACTGCCATAGACGCTGTCCCACACCTCACCCCAACCCTCTCCGCCCCAGGGCGGAGAGGGGGCGGCAAAGCCATCGCCACTGCGTCCCTCTCCGCCCTGGGGCGGAGAGGACAGGTGAGGTGGGGAACAACGGTTGCGAAAGTGCCAGTCGTCACCACGTTAGCTCCGAGGGACCTCGCGCATGACTGACCAGTCCGTTCCCGGCGTGATCGCGCCGCCGCCGCTCATCTACCTCGCCGGGCTCATCGTGGGCCTGGCGGTGGATCGGCTGTGGCCCGTGATCAACTTCGCCGGGACGGGCTGGACGGTTGCCGGCATCGGCCTGGCCGTCCTCGGCCTCGGCATCGCCCTGGCGGGTGCTTTCCGTTTTCGGCTCGCGCGCACGCCGGTCGAGCCGTGGAAACCGTCCAGCGCGCTGGTCGTGGCCGGCATCTACCGCGTCACGCGCAACCCGATGTACGTCGGGATGACGTTGGTCTATGTCGCCATCGCGTTCCTGTTCGGCGGTGTGGTGACGCTGGCGCTGCTGGCGCCGGTGCTGGCGACGATCCGCTGGGGTGTGATCGCGCGCGAGGAGCGCTACCTCGAAGCCCGCTTCGGCGCCGACTATCTCGACTACAAGGCGCAGGTCCGGCGCTGGCTGTAGGGCTTGCGCCCGCCTCGCGGCGCCGCCACCCTTGGCGCCATGCCGCTTTCCGATCTCACCGTCATCGACCTGTCGCGCATGCTGGCCGGTCCGTTCTGCTCCGCCCTGCTGGGCGACATGGGCGCCAACGTCATCAAAGTCGAGCCGCCGGCCGGCGACCCGCTGCGCACGCAGGGCGCGGGCCGCGACGGCTTCAGCTGGTACTACACGCAGATCAACCGCAACAAGCGCTCCATCGTCCTCGACCTGTACCAGGACGCGGGCAAGACGATCCTCGCCGACCTGCTGGCCGACGCCGACGTGCTGCTGGAGAACTACCGGCCGGGGGTGCTGGCCAAGATGGGGTTCAGTAAGGAACGACTGGACGAGATCAACCCGCGGCTCGTCGTCACCTCGATCAACGGGTTCGGCAGCACCGGGCCCTATGTCGACCGGCCGGCCTTCGACTTCATCGCCCAGGCGATGAGCGGCTTCATGAGCCTGCAGGGCGAGCCGGGGCGGCCGCCGCTTCGTTCCGGCCTGCCGCTCTCGGACATGCTGGCGGGGATGTACGCCGCCATCGGCACGCTGGCGGCACTGCAAGGGCGCGACCGGCTGGGCCACGGCCAGGCGGTGGAGACCAGCCTGACCAACAGCCTCGTCAGCCTGTTCAGCTACGCCAGCGCCGGCTACTTCGCCGAGGGCGCGCCGCCGGCCAAGACCGGGAACGACCACCCGATCGTCGCGCCCTATGGCCTGTTCAAGGCGTCGGACGGCGAGATCGCCGTGGCGCCGTCGACGGAGGGCATGGTGCGTAAGTTCCTCGCCGCGCTCGGGCTGGAACACCTGCTGGAAGAGCCGGCCTATGCCGACAACGCGGCCCGGATGTCGAACCGGCCGGCGCTGAACGCACTCGTTGAGTCGAAAACGACCGATCGGTCGGTCGACGAATGGATCGCGATCCTCAACGATGCCGGCGTGCCCTGCGGCAAGGTGATGGACATGGCGGGCGTGTTCAGCGATCCGCAAATCCTGGCGCAGGAAATGGTGCTCGACGTCGACCACCCCGGCCATGGCTCGGTGCGGATGACCGGCTTCCCGATCAAGCTCTCCGACACCCCCTCGTCGGTACGTCGGCCGGCGCCGGACCTGGGCGCGGACGGCACCGACATCCTGCGCGGCCTGGGCTACGATGACGACAAGATCGCCACGCTGCGCCGCGATGGCGCGGTCGGCGGCGACGCATAACAACGAAAGCGGCAACGGAGAGACGCGACATGAAGCTCGGCGTGTTCAGCTACAACACGGAATACGGCATCCGCCCGGACACGCTCGCGCGGGCGCTGGAGGAACGCGGGTTCGAGTCGCTCTGGGTCGGCGAGCACACGCACATCCCGGCGGAACGCAAGACACCCTACCCCGGTGGCGGCGACCTGCCGCGGCCGTACTACCACATGGCCGATCCGTTCGTGTCGTTGATGGCCGCGGCTGCGGTGACCGAGAATCTCAAGATCGGCACGGCGGTGAGCCTGATCCCGCAGCACGATCCCATCGTGCTGGCCAAGACCATCGCGACGCTGGACCATCTCTCCGGCGGCCGCTTCATCCTCGGCATCGGCGGCGGCTGGAACGCGGAGGAATGCGAGGATCACGGCGTCGCCTTCAAGGACCGCTGGAAGGTCCTTCGCGAGCGGGTGAAGGCGATGAAGGAACTCTGGACCAACGAGGAAGCCAGCTTCCACGGCGACTTCGTGAACTTCGACCGCGCCATCTCCTACCCTAAGCCGGCGCAGAACCCGCACCCGCGCATCCTGTTCGGCGGCGCCACCGAGAACGGCCGCAAGCGCGTGGTCGAATACTGCGACGGCTGGTTACCGATCGACATCCTGCTCGACGACCTGCCGCCGGCGATCGCCGACCTGAAGGAAAAGGCCAAGGCCGCCGGCCGCGATCCGGACTCGATCGAGGTGGATATCTTCGCGTTCGACATCCGCGACCCGGACATCCTCAAGCGCTACCGCGACATGGGCATCGAGCGCGTCGTGATCTACTCGCCGCGCGCGGAGGAGAAGGTCATGCCCTGGCTCGACAACCTGGCCCCGCAGATCGAGGCCGTCGCCTGAGCGCAGCGATTGTGTCACTCGCGTGACACAGAGGCCGGCTATGCAGGCTCCCAGGCACGGGAGCATGGCCATGGCCAACGACAGACAGCGCGACGCCTTCGCCACCGCGGTGGAGGCGGAGATCGAGGACAGCTTCGACGAAGAGCTGGAGATGGAGCTCGACGACGACCGGCTTGACCGGCTGCTCGACGAGAACGCCGACGGCGCCGACGCGCTCGGGCTCGACCGACGCGTCTACTTCAAGGAACTGTTCCGGCTGCAGCACGAGCTGGTGAAGCTGCAGGACTGGGTGCAGGACAAGGGCCTCAAGGTCGCGGTGGTGTTCGAAGGGCGCGACGCGGCCGGCAAGGGCGGCGTCATCAAGCGCATCACCCAGCGGCTGAACCCACGCGTCTGCCGCGTCGTCGCATTGTCGGCGCCGACCGAGCGCGAACGCACGCAATGGTATTTCCAGCGCTACGTCCCGCACCTGCCGGCGGCCGGCGAAATGGTGCTGTTCGACCGCTCCTGGTACAACCGCGCCGGCGTCGAGCGGGTCATGGGCTTCTGCACGCCCAACGAATATCTGGAGTTCATGCGCCAGACGCCGGACCTTGAGCGCATGCTCACCCGCTCCGGTATCCAGCTCTACAAGTACTGGTTCTCGGTGACGCAGCAGGAGCAGCGCCGCCGCTTCAAG
>CAZVLI010000485.1:0-3837 GCA_964627965.1 uncultured Rhodospirillales bacterium | reverse complement strand
CCCTCTCCCGTGGCGACCGGGCCGGCGATACCGTCGAGCGCGCCCGGTTCGAGATCGAGCACCTGCAACCGATCCGTCTCGCCGTCCAGCGTGAGCCCGTAGGGCCACGCCGGCACGAAGCCGAGCCGGCCGTAGTAGTCGGGGTCGCCGACCAGCACCACCCGCTCCCAACCCTGGTTGCGCGCGTGCGCCAGGGAGATGTGCATCAGGACCTGTGCCACGCCCTGCCCGCGCAATGCCATCCGCACCGCCAGGGGGCCCAGCATCAGGCCGGGCAACCGGGCATGGCCGAAGCTGACGGGGTAGTAGCGGATCGTGCCGACGACAGAAGCGCCGTCGAGCGCGACCAGCGCCAACTCGGCCAGCGGCGCCACGCTGGCGCGGAGCCGAGCCGCCGGCCGGTTCGCCCAGTCGGCATCGAAGGCGCTTTCCAGAAGTTGTTGAATCGCGGCGCCATGCGACGGCGCCTCCGGCGCGAAGGTGATAGGCATGGGATGATCTCGATCGAAAGGGGAAACGACAACGGGCCACGGCCCGCCAGCGGGTCAGGCAGCGGTGGCTACTCGTCGTCGCATCTGATGTGGCTGGGGTGCCAGCATCGTGGTTCTCCCAAGATCGGAGGCCGTTCCTTACACCCTCCGGGGCGCGACCGTCCAGCCCGGACTTGTCCGCGCGCGCCGGAACGCTAAGCTGGCCGGCAACCGAGGGAGACGATTTCCATGAAGACCGGCGTTTTCTACTTCCCGACCGACTACGGCATGTCCGCCATCGAACTGGCCAAGGAGCTGGAGGCGCGCGGCTTCGACGCGCTGTTCGTGTGCGAGCACACGCACGTCCCTGTCAGCCGCAAGACCCCGTTCCCGGCCGGCGGCGAGCTGCCGAAGCGCTACATCCACACGCACGACCCGTTCGTGACGCTGAGCTTCTGCGCCGCGGCGACGACCAACCTGGTGCTCGGCACCGGCATCTGCCTGATGAGCCAGCGCGACCCGATCGTCACCGCCAAGGCCATTGCCAGCCTGGACCAGATGTCCGGCGGCCGGTTCGTGTTCGGCGTCGGCGCCGGCTGGAACCAGGACGAGATGGAGAACCACGGCCAGGCCTACGCGAACCGCTTCAAGGTGATGGAGGAGCGGTTGAATGCGATGAAGGTGCTGTGGACCGAGGAGGAGGCCGAGTTCCACGGTCAGTTCGTCGACTTCGACAAGTCGTGGTCGTGGCCGAAGCCGGCGCAGAAGCCCTATCCGCCGATTCTGCTCGGCGGCGAGACCGACCACACGCTGAACCGCGTGGTGCGCATGGCCGACGGCTGGTTCCCGCGCCCGGGGCGCGGCTTCGAGCCGGGCGAGAGCATGGCCAAGCTGCGCGCGGCGGCGGAGAAGGCCGGCCGCGACCCGAAGTCGATCCAGGTCACCGTGTTCCGCGCCCCGGCCGACGCGCAGCAGCTGGAATCGTACCAGCAGGCCGGCTGCGACCGCGTGCTGCTGGAAATCCCGGACGCCCCGCGTGACGAGATCCTGGCGCTGCTCGACGACTACCAGAAGCTGATCTGACACGCCGGCCAGCGTGCATACGATTTTACTCGAATTTCATAACTCCATGTGACGCTCCGCCTGAGTAACCGCCCGAAGGGATGCCGGATCCGGCATCCCGGACGGCGACAGGTTGAGTGGAGTATGGGGTCATGGCGATCTTCGAACGCCTCAGCGGCGCGGTCTGCGTCGCGATATGCCTGGCCACGGCCGTACCGGCCGTCGCCACGGAAACACCGAAACCCGATGTCAGCGCCCTGGTCGACGCGGCCGCGATGCAGGACATTCGCGACATGCTGGCGTCGGAAATTCTCACCCTTTCGGTGCTGGCGCAGAACGAGCATCGCGGCTCACTGAAGCAGGCCGACATCGACGCCCTGGACAAGCAGTGGCGGGCCGAGCGCGAGCAGGCGGACAAGCCGCTGATCGCGACCACGATGGCCAGCCCGCTGTCGAGCTACCTGATCCGGCGCCAGGCCGCCTCGCTCGGCCTCTACTCCGAGATCTTCGTAATGGACGCCAACGGCCTCAATGTCGGCCAGTCGGCGATCACGTCCGACTACTGGCAGGGCGACGAAGCCAAGTTCCAGAAGACCTTCCAGGTCGCACCCGACGCGGTGTTCATCGACGAGGCGGAGTGGCACGAGGGCAGCCGCACCTGGCGCGTTCAGGTCAATCTCGCGCTCATCGGCGACGAGCCCGGCAAGGCGATCGGCGCCGCCACGGTCGAGATCAATCTGACCGAGCTGGCGCGTCGGCGCGCGGACTGAGGGGAGCGGAACGATGAACCTGTCTATCGCACGCAAGCTTCAGGCCTCCTTCGCCGCCATGCTGCTGGTGGCGACCGTCGGCTTCGCCCTGGTCTACTTTTCCGGCGCCCGCATCTCCGGCGCCGTGGAGGAGAACGAAGTCCTGCACGAGCGGCTCGGCACGGTGCGCACCGCCGAGGCGCAGCTCACCGCGGCGCGCACCGCGCTGGCGCAGTTCATGCTTACCGGCGACCGCGATTACCTCGCCGCCTTCGAGCAGACGCGCACCGACCGGCTGAACCAGTTCCCCGGGACTCCGGCGCACGTCGGCGCCGCGCGAACGGCACGCACCTCGCGCGACCGGTCGAGCTCACCAACACCTGGCTCGACGGCAGCGCCCGGCGTCAGATCGACCTGATGCGTGATCCGTACACGGTCGACCTGGCCCGCGCCCTGGAAGTGACCGGCACACCGGCCGCCGCCTTCAAGGCCGCCGACCAGGCGATGGTCGATCTCGCGGCTCAGCTTGATGGGGCCGTGGTCGCCAATGACGAACTGACACGCGAGTCGGTCGGCAACCTGACCCTGGTCATCGTCGGGGCGGCGATCGCGATGATCGCCATGACGGTGATCTTCGGCATCGTTGCGAACCGCACGATCGCCACGCCGGTGGTGCGCATCGCGCAGGTGACCGAAGCCTATACTGAGGGCGATCTGGCCTCCGACGTTCCGTATGTCGGCCGACGCGACGAGGTCGGCCGCCTGGCCGCGGCCCTGGGATTGTTCCGCGACTCGCTGATCCGGACGCAGGAACTGGAGGAGTCGGCCAAACGGCAGGAAGCCGAGGCCGCCGAGCAGCGGCGCACGGAAATGAACCAGCTCGCCGACGGCTTCGAGTCATCCGTCGGCAGCGTGGTGGCACAGATCGCCGCCGCATCGGAGCAGCTGGCGAGCAACGCCGCCCGGCTGTCGGGCGTGGCGCAGAACACCAAGGCGGAGGTCGGCAGCCTCTCGCATGCCACCGAGAACGCCTCCTCGCACGTGCAAACCGTCGCCTCGGCGGCGGAGGAGCTGTCGGCGTCGATCCACGAGGTCGCCTCGCAGATCAACGGCGCATCGAACCGGGCCAACGAAGCGTCCGAGGAAGCGGTCGAGACGACCAAGTCGGTGCAGTCGCTGGGCAGCCTGGTCGCCAAGATCGGGTCGTTCACCGACCTGATCTCCGATATCGCGGCGCAGACCAACCTGCTAGCGCTGAACGCCACCATCGAGGCGGCTCGGGCCGGCGAGGCCGGCAAGGGCTTCGCCGTCGTCGCCGCGGAGGTGAAGAACCTGGCGGCCCAGACCGGTTCGGCGACCGAGGACATCAAGCGCCAGATCGAAGAGGTCGGCGCGGCATCGGATGCCTCGATCACCGCGGTCGAACGCATCGCCGAAATGGTGAGCGGCATCTCGGAGGCGGCCAACATGGTGGCGGCCGCGGCCGAGGAGCAGGGCAGCGCCACGCAGGAGATCGCGCGCTCGGCCGCCGATGCGGCCGCCGGCACGCGCGAGGT
>CAZVLI010000484.1:0-3842 GCA_964627965.1 uncultured Rhodospirillales bacterium | reverse complement strand
CACGTGATACTCGTCGGAGATACCATTGCCGCCGTGCATGTCGCGCGCCATGCGGGCGATGTCGAGCGCCTTGCCGCAGCTGTTGCGCTTGATCAGCGAGATCGCCTCGGGCAGCACCTTGCCCTCGTCGAACAGCCGGCCGACGCGCAGGCAGCCCTGCAGGCCGATGGAGATCTCGGTCTGCATGTCGGCGAGCTTCTTCTGGATCAGCTGATTGGCGGCCAGCGGGCGGCCGAACTGGGTACGCTCCAGCGTGTACTCGCGCGCCGCGTGCCAGCAGAACTCGGCGGCGCCGAGCGCGCCCCAGGCGATGCCGAAGCGGGCCCGGTTCAGGCAGCCGAACGGGCCGCCCAGGCCGCGCGCGTTCGGCAGCTTGTTCTCTTCCGGCACGAAGACGTTGTCGAGCACGATCTCGCCGGTGATCGACGCCTTCGGCGAGAGCTTGCCGACGATCTTCGGGGTGGAGCAGCCCTTGAACTCACGCTCGACGACGAAGCCGCGGATCACGCCCTCGTCGACCACGGCGAGGTCGGCGATCGGCGAGTTGGTGATCCACATCTTGGCGCCATTCAGCACGTAGCCGCCGTCGACCTTCTTCGCGCGCGTCTTCATGCCGCCGGGGTCAGAGCCGTGGTCCGGCTCGGTCAGGCCGAAGCAGCCGACCCACTCGCCGGTGGCGAGCTTCGGCAAGTACTTCTGGCGCTGCTCTTCGGAGCCATAGGCGTTGATCGGGTGCATCACCAGCGAGGACTGCACGCTGGCGGCGGAACGGTAGCCGCTGTCGATGGCCTCGATCTCGCGCGCCACGAGGCCGTAGCTCACGTAGTTCACGCCGGCGCAGCCGTAGCCCTGGATGGTCGGGCCGAGGAAGCCGAGCTCGCCCATCTCGTTCATGATCTCGCGATCGAAGCGCTCCTGCCGCGTCGCCTCGATGATCCGCGGCAGCAGCTTTTCGCGGGCGTACTGGCGCGCGGTGTCGCGCACCAGGCGCTCGTCCTCGGTGAGCTGGTCCTCGATCTGGAACGGGTCTTCCCAGATGAACTCGGTGCGGCTGGCCGACGCGGCCGGGGTGGCGGTCTCGACACTCATGACTTCAACTCCCTGACGGCAGGACCGCCGTGCTCTCGATTTCCACCCGGGCGCGGTCCTCCAGCAGCCCGGCGACCACGACCAGGGTCATGGCCGGATAGTTCTTGCCCAGCAGGTCGCGGTAGATCTTCCCGATCTCGCGGCCGGCGGCGATGTATTCGGCCTTTTCGACGACATACCAAGTCATGCGGACCAAGTGCTCCGGGCCGGCGCCGGCCTCGGCCAGAACATCGACCGTATTCTGCAGGGCCTGGCGCACCTGGGCGGCGAAGTCGTCGCTCTCGAACGCGCCGGTCAGTGGGTTCCAGCCGATCTGGCCTGCCACCATCACCACCTTGCCTTCGGCCAGCACGCCGTTGGCGTAGCCCTTGGGCGGAGCCCAGTCAGCGGGGTTGAGCGCCTTCATGCCGTCCTCGTCTGCCGTTGGTCAGCGGTTCACGCGGGTTTTAGTCGCAAAGCGCGAACTGAAACAACCGCCCAGCCCGTATACCTTTGCAGGGCAGGGGTGCGACAATAGGAGCCACGGCAACCCATTAACCGGGCCTTGACCATAATGGGGCAGCATCTAATGCTTACCGACGGCCAGTTGCGCGAACGTCGGTGCGTGACGTAATGCGAGAAAAGACAATGGATTACGAGGCGATCTTAAAGGGCCGGCTGGATGCGTTGCGGGACGAGGGCCGCTATCGCGTGTTCGCCGACCTGTCCCGCCATGCCGGCCGATTCCCGCACGCCACCCGACACACCGACAATGGTACCCAGGCGGTGACCGTCTGGTGTTCCAACGATTACCTGGGCATGGGCCAGTCGGACATCGTGACGGCGGCGATGCATCAGGCCATCGACGAGATGGGTGCCGGTTCCGGCGGCACGCGCAACATCTCCGGCACCACGCACTATCACGTCATGCTGGAAGAGGAACTGGCGCACCTGCACGGCAAGGAAGCGGCGCTGCTCTTTACCTCCGGTTACATCTCCAACGAGGCGACGTTGTCGACGCTGGCGCAGGTGTTGCCGGACTGCGTGATCTACTCCGATGAACTGAACCACGCGTCGATGATCCAGGGCATCCGTCACGGCGGCGGGCCGAAGAAGATCTGGAAGCACAACGACATCGCGCATCTTGAGAGCCTGCTGGCCGAGGCCGATCCGGATGCGGCCAAGATCGTCGCCTTCGAGTCGGTCTACTCCATGGACGGCGATATCGCGCCGATGGCCGAGATCTGCGACGTGGCCGAGAAATACGGCGCTATGACCTACCTGGACGAGGTGCACGCGGTCGGCATGTACGGCCCGCGCGGCGCCGGCGTCGCCGAACGCGACGGCGTGATGAGCCGCATCGACATCATCGAGGGCACGCTGGCCAAGGCCTTCGGCGTGATGGGCGGCTACATCACCGGCTCCGCCAACGTGATCGACGTGGTCCGCAGCTACGCCTCCAGCTTCATTTTCACGACGTCCCTGGCGCCGGCATTGGCCGCGGGCGCGCTCGCCAGCGTCCGCCACGTGATGCAGGACGGCGCGTTGCGTACGCGCCACCAGGAGCGCTCCGACACGCTGAAGCGGCGCCTGAGCGAGGCCGGGCTGCCGGTGATGCCGTCGGTCAGCCACATCGTGCCGGTGCTGGTCGGCGATCCGGTGCTGTGCAAGCAGGTCAGCGACGAGCTGCTCGACATGCACGGGGTCTACGTGCAGCCGATCAACTATCCGACCGTGCCTCGCGGCACCGAGCGACTACGCTTCACGCCGTCGCCGCTGCACGACGACGCGATGATTGATCACCTGGTCGAGAGTCTGAACGAGGTTTGGTCGCGCCTGAACCTGCGGCGCGCCGCCTAGGGCCGATGCGCGAGCGCGCGGAATACCTGATCGAGTTTCACCAGGTCGGCGCCTTCGTGAAGGTCTCCGCGATCGATCCGGTCACTGGCACCGAGGTCTCGATCACCGGTCCGGCTAACGCGGGCGAAGCGATCCTGTCGCGTAACGCCGTGAATAAGCTGAAATACGTTCTGCGCAAGAACGCGGGCGAGCCGCCGAAGCGGCCCGGTATCGAGGTCTAGATCAGGTCGGGAAGGGGGCTTGCGCCCTATTCGTCGGGGCGGCGGCGGCCGAGGCCGATCTTCTTGGCGAACTTCGAGCGCTGGTTGGAGTAGCTCGGCGCCACCATCGGATAGTCGGCCGGCAGCGCCCACTTCGCCCGGTATTCCTCCGGGGTCATGTTGTAGCGCGTGCGCAGATAGCGCTTCAGCATCTTCAGCTTACGGCCGTCTTCCAGGCAGATGATGTAGTCCTGGTGCACCGACTTGCGCACGGCAACGGCCGGGCGCGCCGTCGGACTGGCCGTAGCCGCGACGCCGTTCTCCGCGCCGTCGACATCGGTCAGGGCGCGGTGGACCGTGCGGATCAATCCAGGCAGCTCGGAGGCGTTGACGGTGTGGTTTCGCACGTAGGCGGAAACCACGTCGGAGACCATGCGCAACACGTCGTCGGAACCGTTTGCCGTCGACCCGTTCGTCGCCGAACCATTCGCAACGTTTGTCGTGTCAGCCATTGTTCAAGTCGAGGTCCCTGGGCCGCAGTGCAACTCGCACGGTATCCGGCAAAAGTCAACAAGCGGTTACCAATTGAGCCTTACCGACAGTTCGATCTTGCTCGGCTATGCAGCAAAAGGCGCCAGATCGTCTTGAGGGGAGATGGCGAAGTCTTGACGAGGACTTGAGCGAGGCCAGTCTGCTGCTTTGCACTACGAGGAC
>CAZVLI010000483.1:0-3854 GCA_964627965.1 uncultured Rhodospirillales bacterium | reverse complement strand
CAGAGTTGCTTCACCAGTTCGAGATTCGAGCATTCATGACCGCCACCGATCATGTATGTGGCGCCGACTTCGCCGTCCTGCAACACGCGGATCAACGCCGCGACATGATCGTCGACATGCAGCCAGTCGCGCACGTTGGAGCCGTCGCCGTAGACCGGCAGCTTCTCGCGCGCCATCGCCTTGACGATCATCAGCGGGATGAGCTTCTCCGGGAACTGGTACGGCCCGTAGTTGTTTGAGCAGTTGGTGACGATCACCGGCAGGCCGTGGGTGTGGTGCCAGGCCCGCGCCAGATGATCCGACGCCGCCTTGCTGGCGGCGTAGGGCGAATGCGGATTGTACGGGCTGTTCTCGGTGAAGGCCGGCTCGTCCGGCCCGAGGTCGCCATAGACCTCGTCCGTGGAGATGTGGAGGAACCGAAACGCGGCCTTCTCAGCCTCCGGCAGCCCACGCCAGTGATCGAGCGCGGCCTGCAGCATCACCGAGGTGCCGATCACGTTGGCTTGCAGGAACGGCGCGGCCGAGTCGATGGAACGGTCGACGTGGCTCTCCGCCGCGAGATGCAGCACCGCCGTCGGCCGGTGCTCGGTAAACAGCAGCTTCATTGCCTGCGGATCGGCGATGTCGGCCTGCTCGAAGGCATAGGCCGGGCTCTTCGCCACCGCCGCGAGCCGGCGCGGATCGGCCGCGTAGGTCAGGTTGTCGACGTTGACGACCCGTTCGGCGACGCCATCGGCCACCAGACGCCGCACCAGCGCAGCGCCGATAAAGCCAGCGCCGCCCGTTACCAGTAGTCGTCGCATCGTCTCTTGCCTTTACGGTGCGGCGATCACCCGCACCGGGGTGCCCGCGAGGAAGTTCTTCACCGTGTCCACGGTCTGCCCATAGAAGGCATCGTAGGTAAGCTCAGTGACATAGCCCAAGTGCGGCGTCAGCACCACGTTCGGCGCCTTGCGCAGAGGATTGTCGGCCGGCAACGGTTCCACGTCGTAAACGTCGAGGCCAGCACCCGCGATCTGGCCACTGCCCAACGCTTCCACAAGTGCCGCCTGATCGATGATCGGCCCTCGCGAGGTGTTCACCAGCAGAGCCGAGCTCTTCATCGACGCGAGTTCGGCGGCGCCGAGAAGACCCCGGGTACGTTCGCTCAGCACGACATGGACCGACAGGATGTCCGACTGCTTGAGCAAGGTTTCCTTGTCGACGCGCTTCACGCCGTGCTCGGCCGCCTTCTCGTCGGTGAGGTTCTGGCTCCAGGCGATCATGTCCATGCCGAAGGCGGCGCCGACCTTGGCCACCGCGCTACCCAGCTTGCCGAGCCCGAGCAGGCCGAGCGTCTTGTCTTCCAGCGCGGTGCCGATGGTGGTCTGCCAGCCGCCCTCGCGCATCGCTTGATGCTCTTTTGGAATGTGCCGCGCCAGCGCCAGGATCAGCCCCCAGGTCAGTTCGGCCGTGCCGTTGCCGCGACCGCCGGTGCCGCAGAAGGTGACGCCCTGGCGCACCGCCGCCTCGTCGTCGACCGACGCGTTGCGCATGCCCGTGGTGACCAGCAGCTTCAGCTTCGGCAGCTTGCCGATCACGTCGGCGGACATGATCGTGCGCTCGCGCATCAGGCAGACGATCTCGAAGTCGGCCAGCGCCGCCACCACCTGGTCCGGGCCGCCGAGATGGCGGTCGAACACGGTGATGTCGACATCGCCGGGCAACGCCGACCAGTCCGCCATCTTCAACGCGACGCCCTGGTAGTCGTCGAGGATCGCCAGCTTCATGTATTTCGACTCCGAGTTTGCGACGCATTCTAGAGCATTGTTCGCGCGTGCGGTATCGCGCCGCGCCGACGGGATAGAGCCGTCGCCGACAAGCGCGTAACATGGCGACAAACCCAGGGGAGACAGCCGACATGAGCATCCAGGCCTCCGACCGCGCCGAAGACATCAACGGTATCACCGCCGAGTTCGCCACCCAGGCCGCGACATATTCCTATGCCGATCTGCCTGACGCGGCCAGCACCGTGGCCAAGCAGTGCCTGCTGGACTGGCTGGGCGTGACCTTGGCCGGCAAGGACGAGCCGCTGGTCGCGATGCTGCGCGCCGAAGCGGCGGCCGAAGGCGGTGCCGAGCAGGCCAGCCTGATCGCCGCGCAAGGCAAGGTGACGGCGTCGCAGGCCTGCCTGGTGAACGGTTCGGCCGGTCATGCGCTGGACTACGACGACGTCAACATGGCGATGGGCGGGCATCCGTCGGTGCCAGTCCTGCCGGTCGTGCTGGCGCTGGCCGAGCGCGACGGCCTCGACGGCAAGGCGATGATCGAGGGCATCGTCGCCGGGATCGAGACCGTGTGCCGGATCGGCAAGCTGGTGGCGCCGGGCCACTACGAAGCCGGCTTCCACGTGACCGGCACCGTCGGCGCCTTCGGCGCGGCGGCGACGGCGGGCCGGATGCTAGGGCTCGACGCCGGGACCATGGCCACCGCGTTCGGCATCGCCGGCTGCCAGGCCGCCGGGCTGAAGAGCATGTTCGGGACCATGTGCAAGCCGCTGCACGCCGGCAAGGCGGCCGCCAACGGCCTGCTCGCCGCCTCGCTGGCCAGCCGTGGCTTCACCGCGAACCCGGCGGTGCTGGAGGTCGACCAGGGCTTCACCGCATCGCAGACCGACACGGTCAACCCGGCCGCCGCGCGCGCGGACCCGGAGGGCGGATTCCACATCCCCAACACGCTCTTCAAGTACCACGCCGCCTGCTACCTCACGCACTCGATGGTCGAGGCGATCGGCGACATCAAGCGCCAGCACGACTTCGCGCCCGCCGACGTGCAGAGCACCCGGGTCGACGTCGACGGCGGCAGCTTCCGGGTCTGCAACATCCCCTCGCCGACCACGGGGCTGGAGAGCAAGTTCTCGCTGCGGCAGATGGCGGCCTTCGCCCTCTCCGGGGTCGACACCGCCCGCCTCGATACCTTCACCGACGAGTTGGCGGTGCGGCCCGACCTGGTGAGCTTGCGCGAGAACGTCGCGATCGAGGCCGACAAGGGCCGCCTCAGCGAGCGCCGCGCCGCGCACGTCGTCGTCAATCTGAAGGACGGCCGGGTGCTGACCGCCGAGCACAACGTCGCGGTGCCGATGCGAGACCTGGAACTGCAGTGGCAGAAGCTGTCCGGCAAGTTCATGGCGCTGGCCGGGCCGGTCGTGGGCGAGACCAAGGCGACCCGGCTGGTCGAACTGTGCCGTGGGCTGGAGGACCAGCAGGGCGTGGGCGAGATCGCCAGCCTCTCCCAGGTCTGACGACCTAATCGGAGCCTCGCGTCGGAAATATTGCCGCCCATCGAAAAAAGAGGTATGCAGCGCCTCGAAAACGTTCCGACCGGGAGGAGACGAAGATGAGCCAGATCCAGGCGCCCGAAGGGGTCCAGGTCGTCGGGCCGGTGAATGCCGGGTACGAGGAAATCCTTTCGCCTGAGGCCTTGGCCTTCATCGCCGATCTGGAGCGCCGCTTCGGGCAGCGCCGGCGCGACCTGCTGGCCCACCGCAAGGAAGTGCAGGCCAAGATCGACGGCGGCTGGCTGCCGGAGTTCCGCGCCGACACCAAGGCGATCCGCGAGGGCGACTGGAAGGTCGGCGCGATCCCGGCCGACCTGCAGGACCGTCGCGTCGAGATCACCGGCCCGGTCGACCGCAAGATGATCATCAACGCGCTGAACTGCGGCGCCAACGTGTTCATGGCCGACTTCGAGGACGCCACGGCGCCGACCTGGTCGAACCAGGTCGAGGGCCAAATCAACCTGCGCGACGCCAACGCCCGCAAGATCGACTACACTGAGCCGTCCACCGGCAAGGCCTACGCGCTGAACGACAAGAT